>NZ_JBICKJ010000015.1:0-202907 GCF_043104125.1 Pseudomonas sp. xss_4 | reverse complement strand
TTCATACGGCCCCTACGCTGCGCTTCGGGGTTCCCTCACTCCGGTCTTGCTCCCGGGAGGACCGCGCTGTAGGCCCCTTCCTGGGGCCCAGCGCTTGACAGGCATCCATGCCTGTCACCTCCCTCCGCAAGCCCTGCGTTCGGCCTTCTGAAGTCGCGAAGATCAAGATCAAGATCAAGATCAAGATCAAGATCAAGATCAAGATCAACAGCAGGGGCATAGAGTGCCTTAACAAGATCCTCTGAGTTGCTAGATTGCTTATTTGCAGTTATGGAAAATTCAAGGTGGTTCGATTCAAACAATGGGCACACTATAAGCCACGTAGCAGATTACTAATAACCCACCGACCACCACACCCTCGCCGCCTACAACCTTGGAGCAGATGTAGTGCGAAGTCCGATTTATCGATATCTCTGTACGCTCGGTGCTGGGCAATGATCCGGGGGCTCTCTATACACGAGGTCAGGCACAGATCCTGCCTGCGGGGAGTTGGGACCCAACGCTTTAGTGACGCCCTACAAGCACCATGGCGCCCACTGGCAGACCCTGCCAAACCCACGTTGGTCGCCCGCGTTGTTACGCAATCGGTAAAACACCGTTGCATCTAAGACTAAGGTCGTCTGGTTGCCGTCCAACAGCCGCATAAAGTAAGGGTGTGGGTTACATTCCCTCTCTGTGCTGCTAGGACAAAAACAATGAACGACAGCATTTACCTCTCGATACAAAACAGCCCCCGTTTCAAGGAGCTGGTCAGCAAGCGCGAACGGTTCGCCTGGATACTCTCGGCGATCATGCTCGGGCTCTATTGCGCTTTCATCCTTCTGATCGCCTACGGCCCCCAGATACTGGGCGCCAAGATCAGCCCTGATTCATCGATCACCTGGGGCATTCCCCTGGGCGTCGGGCTGATCATCTCGGCATTTGTCCTGACCGCCATCTATGTGCGCCGTGCCAACGGCGAATTCGATGAGTTGAACAAGGCCATCCTGAAGGAGGCGCAACAATGATTCGTCCTGCCAAGACACTGGCCGTTCTGGCCTGCGGCGTCTTTGCACCCGCCGTGTGGGCTGCCGATGCCCTGACCGGCGAGGTGCAGAAACAACCGCTGAACGTTTCTGCCATCGCCATGTTCGTGGCCTTCGTGGCCTTCACCCTGGGCATCACCTACTGGGCTTCCAAGCGCAACAAGTCCGCCTCGGACTACTACGCTGCCGGTGGTCGCATCACCGGGTTCCAGAACGGCCTGGCCATTGCCGGCGACTACATGTCGGCAGCCTCGTTCCTGGGTATTTCCGCCTTGGTGTTCACCTCCGGCTACGATGGCTTGATCTACTCCATTGGCTTCCTGGTAGGTTGGCCGATCATCCTTTTCCTGATCGCCGAGCGCCTGCGTAACCTGGGCAAATACACCTTCGCCGACGTCGCCTCCTATCGCCTGGGGCAAAAGCAGATCCGCACCCTGTCCGCCTCAGGGTCGCTGGTGGTGGTGGCCTTCTACCTGATCGCACAGATGGTAGGTGCAGGCAAGTTGATCGAACTGCTGTTCGGCCTGGACTACCACGTGGCCGTGATTCTGGTCGGTATCCTGATGTGCCTGTACGTGCTGTTCGGCGGCATGCTGGCCACTACCTGGGTACAGATCATCAAGGCGGTGCTGTTGCTGTCGGGTGCAAGCTTCATGGCGCTGATGGTGATGAAGCACGTAGGCTTTGACTTCAACACCCTGTTCTCCGAAGCCATCAAGGTGCATGCCAAGGGCGAGGCCATCATGAGCCCCGGCGGTCTGGTCAAGGACCCCATCTCGGCCTTCTCGCTGGGCCTGGCCCTGATGTTCGGTACGGCTGGTCTGCCACACATCCTGATGCGCTTCTTCACCGTCAGCGATGCCAAGGAAGCCCGCAAGAGCGTGCTCTACGCCACCGGTTTCATCGGTTACTTCTACATCCTGACCTTCATCATCGGCTTCGGCGCGATCCTGTTGGTCAGCACCAACCCGGACTTCAAGGACGCAGCCGGCGCCTTGCTGGGCGGTAACAACATGGCCGCCGTGCACTTGGCCAATGCCGTGGGCGGAAGTGTGTTCCTGGGCTTCATCTCGGCCGTGGCCTTCGCCACCATCCTGGCGGTCGTGGCAGGCCTGACCCTGGCGGGCGCCTCGGCGGTTTCCCATGACCTGTACGCCAGCGTGTGGCGCAAGGGCAAGGCCAACGACAAGGACGAAATCCGCGTCTCGAAGATCACCACCGTTGCGCTGGGCGTCCTGGCCATCGGACTGGGCATCCTGTTCGAGAAGCAGAACATCGCCTTCATGGTGGGCCTGGCCTTCTCCATTGCGGCTAGCTGCAACTTCCCCGTACTGCTGCTCTCGATGTACTGGAAGAAACTGACCACCCGTGGCGCCATGATTGGCGGCTGGCTAGGCCTGATCAGTGCAGTGACGCTGATGGTGCTCGGCCCGACCATCTGGGTGCAGATCCTTGGCCACGAGAAAGCCATTTACCCTTACGAGTACCCAGCCTTGTTCTCGATGCTGATCGCCTTCGTGGGCATCTGGTTCTTCTCGATCACCGACAAGTCCACGGCTGCCGAAAACGAGCGGGCGCTGTTCTTCCCGCAGTTCGTGCGCTCGCAGACTGGCCTGGGCGCTTCAGGGGCGGTATCGCACTGATTCGCAGGCATGAAAAAACCGCGCCTCGGCGCGGTTTTTTTTGCTTCACTAGATCATGCCGAGCAACAACAACACCAGCAAGATCACCAGCACCACACCGACGATGCCGGACGGGCCATAACCCCAGCTGCGCGAGTGCGGGAACACCGGCAAGCCGCCAATCAACAGGAGGATCAGGATGATGATGAGAATCGTGGTCATGGAGGAGTCCTTGCGTGGTTGAGGGTCAAGGGCCCAGGTTGCCGGCCTCTTGTAATTAATGACCGACGCCGCTTGTGAAAGATTCCATCGGCGTGTTGGCCATCGCCCCGTCTTTGTGCGCAGCGGGCGGTTCATGGCCGCTCATTCACTTGCCTGATAAGCACCCGCCCTGGGCATCGGCTTGATTAGACTGGGGCCACACCCTCTGAAAAAAGGCAGTCGCCATGCATAAGCGCATCATGATCACTGGCGCAGGCTCTGGGCTGGGCCGCGAAATTGCCCTGCGTTGGGCGCGCGAAGGCTGGCGCCTGGCGTTGGCCGACATCAGCGAGGCTGGCCTACGCCAGACGCTTGAAATGGTGCGTGCCGCGGGCGGGGACGGGTTCGTGCAACGGTGCGATGTACGCGACTACAGCCAGCTCACCGCGCTGGCACAGGCGTGCGAGGAGCACTTCGACGGCATCGATGTGATCGTCAATAACGCCGGGGTGGCATCAGGCGGGTTCTTCGCCGAGTTGTCGCTCGAAGACTGGGACTGGCAGATCTCGGTAAACCTCATGGGCGTGGTCAAGGGCTGCAAGGCTTTTCTGCCGCTGCTTGAGCGCAGCAAAGGGCGCATCGTCAACATCGCCTCCATGGCAGCGCTCATGCAGGGCCCAGGCATGAGCAATTACAACGTCGCCAAGGCGGGAGTGCTGGCGCTCTCGGAAAGCCTGCTGGTGGAGCTGCGCCAACTTGGGGTGGGTGTGCACGTGGTCTGCCCGTCATTTTTCCAGACCAACCTGCTGGATTCGTTCCGTGGGCCGGACCCGGCCATGAAAGCGCAGGTTGGCAAGTTGCTGGAAGGCTCGCCCATCAGTGCCAGCGATATCGCCGAGTGCATCTACCACCAGGTGGCTGACGGGCAGTTTCTGATCCTGCCCCACGAAGCGGGGCGCCAGGCCTGGGCGTTGAAATGCCAGGCACCTGAACGGCTGTACGATGAAATGGCCGACATGGCAGTGAAGATGCGTGCGAAGGCCCGAACCCGTTAAGGAGTAAGGCGGCTCTGTAAGAAAGGTTTCCTAGCCGTGTCGGGTCTTTCTGAATGAGGGTGGAAGTATTGAGTAGCCAAATGGCTAAGCTGCACGCTCCGGTTTTCCCTTTCGCTGGAGAACCGGAACATGTTGGTAATAGGACGCGAAGTGGGTGAGGTCATCATGATCGGCGATGACATCCGAATCATGGTGGTAGAGACCCGGGACGGGATGGTGCGCTTCGGTGTCGATGCACCCCGGGAGGTGCCGGTGCACCGCGCCGAGGTCTACAGGCGCATCAAGGAAACGCAATGTGCCAGGGCGCGCCGGGCGCACAAGGCTTCATAGGCCGCCTGGAGTCGCCCCGCATGTGCCTTACTCCAGCAGTTCGCGAGGCACGTCGTGCTTGGCCAGCAGCTGGCACTGCTGGCTTTCAGGGTCGAACAGGATGAACGCCTGCCCCTTGGCCAGCGCCTGGCGGACCCTCAGCACACGGGTTTCCAACGGCGTGTCATCACCATTGTCGGTGCCGTCGCGGGTCACGAAGTCCTCGATCAGGCGGGTGAGGGTGTCGGCTTGCAAGTGTTCGTAGGGAATCAGCATGGGTAACGTGTCTGAATGAGTTGTAGGCATCCTACGCGATTTCGATGGCGCAGGGACCGCCCGCCAGGCGGTCCCGCACTTGCTGTCAGGTCTTCTGACCGACCAGGCTGTCCACCGCCGGCACGCGCGTGTCGCTCTCCATCTGCGCATCGTGTTCGAGCTGATGACTGAAGCGCTCAAGTGACGCATTGGCTGGCTGCGAGTCGCTGGCAAACACGGGCGGGCTCAACAGGTAGGCCGACAACAATTGGCTCAACGCGGCCAGGCTGTCGATGTGCGTGCGCTCATAGCCGTGGGTGGCATCGCAGCCGAAGGCGACCAGCGCCGTGCGGATGTCATGGCCCGCGGTCACCGCCGAATGGGCATCACTGAAGTAGTAGCGGAACAGGTCGCGGCGTACCGGCAATTCCTGTTCGCCTGCGAGCTTGAGCAGGTGTCGAGACAAGTGGTAGTCGTACGGCCCGGACGAATCCTGCATGGCCACGCTGACGGCGTGCTCACTGGAGGCCTGGCCGGGCGCGACCGGGGCGATGTCGATCCCGACGAACTCGCTGACATCCCAGGGCAGGGCGCCGGCGGCTCCCGAGCCGGTTTCTTCGGTGATGGTGAACAGCGGGTGGCAATCGATCAGCGGCTGGCGGCCACTTTCCACCACGGCTTTCAAGGCGGCCAACAAGGCAGCGACCCCGGCCTTGTCGTCCAGGTGGCGGGCGCTGATATGCCCGCTGTCGGTGAACTCGGGCAGCGGGTCGAAGGCCACGAAGTCGCCGATCCCTATGCCCAGCGCCTCGCAATCGGCACGGGTGGCACAGTAGGCATCCAGGCGCACTTCCACATGATCCCAACTGATGGGCATCTGGTCGATGGCGGTATTGAAGGCATGCCCGCTGGCCATCAGTGGCAGTACGCTGCCACGAAATACGCCTGCATCGGTGAACACGCTGACGCGGCTGCCTTCGGCGAAGCGGCTGGACCAGCAGCCCACAGGCGCCAGGGCCAGGCGACCGTTGTCCTGCACCTGGCGCACGCTGGCGCCGATGGTGTCCAGGTGCGCGGAGACGGCGCGGTCCGGGGAGCTTTGACGCCCTTTGAGGGTGGCGCGAATGGTGCCGCGTCGGGTCAGTTCGTAGGGAATGCCCAGCTCGTCCAGGCGCTCGGCCACGTAGCGCACGATGGTGTCGGTAAAGCCTGTAGGGCTGGGGATGGCGAGCATTTCCAGCAAGACGCGCTTGAGGTACTCGAGATCGGGTTCGGGATGTCGTTCAGACATGTCCAGGCCTCCGGTCGGTTGAAAAAGCGTTGGATGATCCGGTCGTCACGGTCGAGCGGGAGCGGCGCCGGCGCCGGCGCCGGGCTCCCGTCCGAGCGAAGCATGGGTGTATCAGGCCAGCGGCCTGCTATGGGGGAACAGCAGGTCGATGAAGCGTTCTGCCGTCGGTTGCGGCTCGTGGTTGGCCAGGCCTGCACGCTCGTTGGCCTCGATGATGACGTAGTCGGGTTCGCTGGCATCCTTGACCATGAAATCGAGGCCCACCACGGGTATCTCCAGTGCCCGCGCTGCACGGATGGCCGCATCGGCGAGGGTAGGGTGAAGGCGTGCCGTGACATCTTCGAGCGTGCCGCCGGTGTGCAGATTAGCGGTGCGCCGCACGGCCAGCTGGCGGCCCGCGGGCAACACATCCTCATACCCAAAACCGGCTGCGGCCAGCGTGCGCTCGGTCTCATCGTCCAACGGGATCTTGCTTTCGCCGCCAGTGGCCGCCTGGCGCCGCCGGCTTTGTGCATCGATCAGCGCGCGGATGCTGTGCGTACCATCGCCCATCACCTGCGCCGGATGGCGAATCGCGGCCGCGACCACTTCATAGCCGATGACCACGATGCGCAAGTCGTGCCCGGCATGGAAGCTTTCCAACAGCACGCGGCTGTCGAACTGTCGAGCGTGTTCGACCGCACGCGTGACGTCTTCGATGGTCGTGAGGTTGACCGCAACGCCTTGGCCCTGTTCGCCATCCACGGGTTTGACCACGACCGCGCCGTGGTCTTCGAGGAACGCCAGGTTGTCATCGGCGTTACCGGCCAGTTGCTGCGCTGGCACCAGCAGACCTGCATTGTGCAGGGCGTGTTGGGTCAGGCGCTTGTCCTGGCACAAGGTCATGGTCACGGCGCTGGTCAGGTCGCTGAGCGACTCCCGGCAGCGTACGCGGCGACCGCCCAGGCTCAGGGTGAACAGACCGGCAGCGGCGTCGCACACCTGCACCTCGATACCCCGGCGCAGGGCCTCATCGACGATGATGCGCGCATAGGGGTTGAGGTCAGCCTGTGGGCCAGGGCCCAGGAACAGGCGTTCGTTGATGACGTTCTTGCGCTTGACGGCGAACGTGGGCAGGTTGCGAAAGCCCAGTTTTTCGTACAAGCGCTTGGCCTGGCGGTTGTCGTGCAACACCGACAGGTCCAGGTAGGCCAGGCCGCGGCTCATGAAGTGCTCGATCAGGTGGCGCACCAGCACTTCACCCACTCCAGGACGGGTGCAGTGCGGGTCTACGGCCAGGCACCACAGGCTGCTGCCGTGTTCCGGGTCGTCGAAGGCCTTGGCATGGTTCAAGCCCATGACACTGCCGATGATCGCGCCACTGTCTTCGTCCTCGGCCAGCCAGTACACCGGTCCGCCCAGGTGCCGCGGGGTGAGCAGCTCAGGGTCCACGGGCAGCATGCCGCGTGCCTGGTAGAGCGTGTTGATGGCTTGCCAGTCACTGGGGTTTTGCGCCCGACGCACGCGAAAGCCGCGAAATACCCGTTGTGCCGGGCGATAGTCGGTAAACCACAGGCGCAGGGTGTCCGAGGGGTCCAGGAACAGTTGCTGCGGTGCGTGGGCCAGCACCTGCTGGGGTGCCGCCACGTACAGGGCAATGTCGCGTTCGCCGCGGCATTCGCCCAACAGGTCTTCGGCCAGTTTGGCCGGGTCGGCATAGGTATGCCCGATCAGTAGCCGTCCCCAGCCACAGTGCAGGGCACGTGGCTGGTCGTGGGGCTCGCTGCCATCGCCCGCAAGGCGTGCCTGCAGGCGCTCGTAAGAGGGCGCCTGGCCGCGCAGCAGGCGCTGGCCATAGGCCGTTTCGTGGGCTTTCATGGGTTCAGAGTCCTTGTTCGGTCAGCCACAGGTTCAGCGCCGCCAACTGCCACAGTTTAGAACCGCGCAGGGGGGTGAGCTGGCCGTGCGGGTTGCTTAGCAGGCGGTCGATCATGGCCGGATTGAACAGGCCGCGGTCCTGGCTCGGGTCGGTCAGAAGGTCGCGTACCCAACCCAGGGTGGCGCCTTCGAGGTGCTTGAGGCCAGGCACCGGGAAGTAGCCCTTCTTGCGGTCGATGACTTCATGCGGAATCACCCGGCGCGCCGCCTCCTTGAGCACCTGCTTGCCGCCGTCGGGCAGCTTGAAGCGTGCCGGAATGCGAGCCGACAGTTCTGCCAGGCGGTAGTCCAGAAACGGCGTACGGGCCTCCAGGCCCCAGGCCATGGTCATGTTGTCCACACGCTTGACCGGGTCGTCCACCAGCATCACCGTGCTGTCCAGACGCAGAGCCTTGTCTACGGCCGCGTCGGCGCCAGGGCGGGCGAAGTGTTCACGGACGAAGTCGCCAGCCGCATCGTTCTCCAGCTGCCAGGCCGGCTGCACGGTGTCACGGTATTCGGCATGGCTGCGGTCGAAGAACGCTTCGCGGTACGCCGCGAAAGCATCGTTGGCGCCATCGACCTGCGGGTACCAGTGGTAGCCGGCAAACAGCTCGTCGGCCCCCTGGCCGCTCTGCACGCCCTTGCAGTGCTTGGCCACTTCGCGCGATAGCAGGTAGAAGGCGATGCAGTCATGGCTGACCATCGGCTCGCTCATGGCGCGGAACGCCGCAGGCAACTGATCGATGATCTCGTGCTCGGCAATGCGCAGTTGATGGTGGCGGGTACCGTAGTGCTTGGCGATCAGGTCCGAGTACTGGAATTCATCGCCGCGCTCGCCGCCTGCGTCCTCGAAACCGATGGAGAAGGTCGACAGGTCATCCACGCCCACTTCGCGCAGCAGGCCGACCAGCAGGCTGGAATCGACACCGCCGGAGAGCAGCACGCCCACGTCGACCGCAGCGCGCTGGCGAATGGCAACCGCATCGCGGGTGGCGTCAAGGACCCGTGTGGTCCAATCCTCCAGGGTCAGGTCACGCTCATCCGGGTTGGGGCCGTACTGGAGTTGCCACCAGGTGCTGCGCTCGACTTCGCCGTGGCGGTCGATGCGCATCCAGGTGCCGGGTTCGAGCTTTTGCACGTTGGCCAGCAGCGTGCGCGGCGCCGGGACCACGGCATGGAAATTCAGGTAGTGGTTCAGTGCCACCGGGTCGAGCATCGGGTCGATGTCGCCCCCTTTGAGCAGCGCCGGCAAGGTCGATGCAAAGCGCAGGCGCTCGCCGTTGCGCGAGAGGTACAGGGGCTTTACGCCCAGGCGGTCACGGGCCAGGAACAGGCGCTGGCTGTCGCGCTCCCAGATAGCCAGGGCGAACATGCCGTTGAGCTTGGGCAGCAGGGCCTCGCCCCAGGCGTGGTACCCCTTGAGCAGCACCTCCGTGTCGCCGTCGGACCAGAAGCTATAGCCCAGGTCCAGCAGCTCCTGGCGCAATTCGGGGAAGTTGTAGATGGCGCCGTTGAAGGCCAGTGACAGGCCCAGGGTGCTGTCCTGCATGGGTTGGGCCGAGCCGTCGGACAGGTCCATGATTTTCAGGCGACGGTGGCCGAGGGCGATTGGCCCCTGGCTGTAAAAGCCCCACGCATCCGGGCCACGTGGCGCCAGGTGATGAGTGATTCGCTCAACGGCAGCCAGGTCGGCTGGGCGAGGGGCTTGACCGAGGGGGGTGAAACGCAATTCTCCAGCTAGTCCGCACATGTAACGTAAACCCTTTGAGTTTCGGCACTCATGGCGTCACTGGCTTTTCGCGCGTACCGCATTTGTACTGCTTCCCGCATGCTTAGGCTGATCAAACTGCGCCCAGTCGTTGGGGCGTTGATCCACCTGGCGCATGGAGAGCAGCACCTGCACGCTGTGCCCGAGTTGCGCGGCGATGAATGCCGGGTTCATGCCGGCCACCAGGCACATGGTTGCGTACGTGTGGCGCGTGTCGTGCATCCTGCGGGGCCTGATACCAAGCATCCGCGAAGCTGCCAGCCAGTAACGTTTTTGACTCGCTTCGGGGCGTCTGAACAGCGCCGAGCGGTCGTCTGTCCCACTGGGCGCGAACACATCATCTGAACGCGCCTCGGTGAGCGGTCTGGGTTTTTCGAGGGCGTACAAGGCCCGATCGTTCAATAAAACTTTGCGTGTGCGCTTGGTTTTGGTGCGATTTTCGAGGATTTCCAGTAGCCCAAGCCCCCCGGCATCGGCCCTGTTCAGGGCACCGATCAATCGCTCTCCAACCCAGCGCTGCGCCCGCCTGGACACGCTTTCGCAGGCTCGGTTGAAGCCCGCCAATCAGGCGGTATGAATCATCGAAATGCCGTTCGTCGATGCTGGGTGGCGGTTAATCCATGACGGCCATTGGCACGAGATATTGACCCGGAACGATTTTGATGGTCATCTGCGCGCCTGTTTCAGGTGCCCCCTGCCGCCGTGCATGGGGTGAAACGGGAAGCCGGTTCGTCACCCCAGGGTGATCAGTCCGGCGCTGCCCCCGCAACGGTATGCGAGCGATGCTTTCGACAGACCACTGTGCCGCCGGCATGGGAAGGTGACGGCATCATGACCCTCGCGAGCCCGGAGACCGGCCTGAAGCCTTATTTGGCAAACCCGCGGTGGGCGGGCGCAGGCCGGTTTCCGTGGGCGCGTGCGCCTGCGCGTTCCCCATGCGTTGTTCCCTCCGGGATTCTTTCATTCCTGCTGCAAGTGGAAAGATATGTCCCGCTATTGTGTTTTTCTTACCCCTCAAGGGGCGTTGCTAGGTGCGAGCCTGGTGCCCTGTGTGTGCATGGCCGTCCCGATTCAGGCAGCCGAAGATGTCCATGCGCTGGCATTGCCCGCCACAGCCATCACCGGCACTGCCGAGCAGAACCCTCCCGTGGACCTGCACACTCCTGGCACCAGCGGTTCGCGCCTGAACCTCACGCCCTTGGAAACGCCAGCCAGCGTCACCCGCATCGGCGCCGAGCAAATTCTCGGGCGCAACAACGCCACGGTGCAGGACGCGGTGACCCGCACCCCCGGCATCACTTTCGTCGGCACGCCTGGCAACGGCGGCACTGCGCTTTCGGCCCGTGGCTTCACCGGCCACAGTTCGACCATGCAGCTGTATGACGGCACCCGCCTGTACGTGGGCGCCGGCACCGTCACGTTTCCCGTGGACACTTGGTCAGTAGAACGCATCGACGTGCTGCGCGGCCCGGCTTCGGTGTTGTACGGGGAGGGCGCCACCGGTGCGGTGATCAACGTAGTGCCCAAGAAGCCCTTCGACGGCGATGTTCGCAACCATGTTCGCCTGGGCTACGGTTCCAATGATCGTCGGCAGTTGGCATTGGACAGCGGCGGTTCGCTGACCGATACCCTGAGTTATCGCCTGAATCTCAATAAGTTGGACAGCAATGGCTGGGTCGACCGTGGTGAGTCAGCCAGCGTCGCTGTCAGCGGTTCATTGCGCTGGCAGCCGAACGACGATTTCAGCGTCACCCTCAGCCATGACTACGGTGACCAGGACCCGCAACAGTATTTCGGTACGCCGCTGGTCAATGGGCATTACCGTGAATCGCTTCGTGACCACAACTACAACGTGGCCGACGCCGAGGTGCATTACAACGATCAGTCCACTCGATTGGTCACGGACTGGGTGATCACCGACAACCTCACCGCCAATAACCAGCTGTATTTCCTCAAGGCCCAGCGCCGGTGGCGAAATGCCGAAAGCTACACTTGGCTGCCGGGCGACCAGGTGCAGCGCAGCAATTTCATCAGCATCAAGCAGACCCAGGAACAGATTGGGGATCGCCAATCGTTCACCCTGCAGCACACCCTGTTCGGCCTGGACAGCCAGACCGTGGTTGGCGCGGACTACAACGCGATCCGCTTCGTGCGCAAGCATGATTTTGGCAACACCTACACAGATACCGTGCCGCTATGGGGCTCGGGCGGCGGCGATTACATCAGCACCGACCCCTACCGCTCGCGCGAAGCGAACCAGGCCCGGCAATTCTCCCTGTTCGCCGAAAACCGCACGCAACTGACCCAGCGCCTGTCGTTGATCACCGGTGTGCGGCATGACCAGGTGCACCTGAACCGTGACGATCTGGACACCGATACCCGCACCGATCGCAGTCTGAGTGGCGACAACTGGCGGGCGGGCCTGGTGTTCGCGCTGACCGAGGACCTCTCGCTCTATGGTCAGTACGCCACCAGCACCGAAGGCGTGAGCAACTTGCTGACGCTCAGTGCAGCGCAACAAAGCTGGGACCTGAGTACCGCCAAACAGACCGAAGTCGGTGTCAAGCAGATGCTGCCTGAAGGCCGTGGCGAGTGGACACTGGCGGCGTACCACATCGTCAAGAAGAAACTCCTGAGTACCGATCCACTCAACCCCACCGTCCAGCAACAGGTCGGCCAGCAATCTTCGGACGGCATCGAGGCCACCCTGGCGTTGCGCCTGCCCTACGGTGTACAGCTTTCGGCCAACGCCGCCTGGGTCCGCGCCGAGTACGACGAATTTGCCAGTGGCAACAGCGACTACAGCGGCAACCGGCCGATCGATGTGCCACGGCGGTCAGCCAACCTGTGGTTGAGCAAAGACTTTGGTCGGTTGTTCAGTGCCGGGGCTGGAGCGCGGTATGTCGACAGCCGCTATGGGGACAATGCCAATACCGTGCAGGTACCGAGCTACACCGTGGTCGACGCCAACGTTGACTGGCACGTGAAGCCGGACCTGACCTTGGGCCTGCAGCTCAACAACCTGTTCGATCGTCAGTACGCCACCACCACCGAAAATAACGGCCGGCAGTGGTACCTGGGTGAACCACGGTCTTTCTTCGTCACGGCCGATTACCGTTTCTGATCCGTCCCACCGGCCTTCGGGCCGGTGCTTGCTGGAGTGAATCCGATGACTCGACTGAGTATCGAAGGCCTGCACTGGGCAGTGCCCGAGGCGGGGCGCAGGGTGCGCCAGATCCTGCAAGGCGTGGACCTGCATGTGGACGACGGTGAGTGCGTAGGGCTTGTCGGCCCCAACGGCAGTGGCAAGACCAGCCTGCTACGTTGCGCCTATCGCGCCACGCAACCCACTGCAGGCAGGGTCAGCGTGAGCGGTGTCGATATCTGGCAACGCAGCCCGCGCTGGTGTGCGCAGCGTATCGCGGTGGTGCTCCAGGAGTTTCCTGGCGAATTCGGATTGAGCGTTGCCGAAGTGGTGAGCATGGGGCGCACGCCGCACAAAGCCCTGTTTGATGGCGACACGCCCGAGGACCGGCAAAGGGTCGCTCATACGCTTGTGCTGGTTGGGCTGGCAGGCCATGCCGAGCGTACGTTCGCTTCGCTATCCGGAGGCGAGAAGCAGCGCGTGCTGCTGGCCCGGGCACTGGTGCAGGCCCCTGAGCTGCTGATTCTCGACGAGCCGACCAACCACCTCGACCCGCGTTACCAACTTGGGCTTCTGCAGCATTTGCGCAGCCTGGGGCTGAGCACCCTGGCCAGCTTCCACGACCTCAACCTGGCTGCGGCATTCTGTGACCGGCTGTACGTCATCGACGCTGGCCGCATCCTTGTCAGCGGCACGCCCCAGCAGGTGCTGACCCGCGAACTGATCCAGGAGGTGTTTGGTGTCCAGGCGCTGGTCGACCTTCATCCGCTGCACCCTTACCCACGCATTACCTGGATAACCCGACCATGAACGCTCGCTTTCTGATCGCCCTGATAACGCTGCTACTGGCGCTGCCTGCCACGGCCAGCGAGTACCCGCTGAACGTGCGCAGTTGCGAGCGCCTGGTGACGTTCAGCAAGGCCCCCAAACGGGTGGTGGTGCACGATGTGAACATGACCGCCATGCTGCTGCACCTGGGGCTGCGAGACAGCATCATCGGCTACACAGGGTTCACCCGCAGTAAACACCGTGACCCATGGATCGACGCTGCGCTGGAGGGCGTGCCACAACTGGCAAGCCGTTATCCTTCCATTGAAACGCTGCTGGCGGTCGATGCCGACCTGTTCTTCGCCGGCTGGAACTATGGCATGCACGTGGGAGGGGCGGTCACCCCCGCGACGCTTGCGCCCTTTGGAGTGCCGGTCTACGAGTTGAGCGAGTCCTGCGCTTGGGTCATGTCCGGCCAACGTGCGAGCTTCGATGATGTCTATCGCGACCTGGATAACCTGGGGCGCATGTTCGATCACCAGCGCCAGGCCCAAGCGCTGATCGGGCAGATGCGCCAGCGGATCGCCGGGGTGCAAGCGCGGGCAGGGCAGGCGCAACACCGACCACGGGTCTTCTTGTACGACAGCGGCGAAGATCGCCCGCTGACATCGGGGCGCCTGGGCATGCCGCAGGCACTGATCGACGCAGCCGGTGGTGTGAACGTGATGGACGACGTGGCCGCCAGCTGGACCCAGGTGAATTGGGAAAGCGTGGTAGAGCGCGACCCTGACGTGATCCTGATCGTCGACTACGGACCCAGGACCTGGCAGCAGAAACGTGATTTTCTGTTGCACCAGCCCGCGTTGAAAGACGTACGGGCCATCCGCGAGCAGCGCTTCGTGCCACTGACCTACCTGCAGGTCACCCCCTCGGTTGAGAACGTCGAAGCCGTGGAGAAAATCGCCCGCGCCTTGCATCCCGAGCTGTTCGCAGCGGGGGCACCATGACCTTGGCGCGCAGCCCGGCGTGTTATGGCTGGCTGACCGTGGTGCTGGTCATCCTGTTGGTGGCGTCTTTGGTCGTGTCGCTGGCATTTGGCCCGGCATCGGTGCCCTTGACCCACGTCATCGGGATCGTCGCGCAACAGATGGGCATCGACTGGGGGCCTGCGCTCAGCAAGAGCCAGACGCACATCGTCTGGCTCATCCGTGCCCCGCGTGTACTGTTGGGCGCACTGGTCGGGGCAGGGCTTGCCCTGGTGGGTACGGCCCTGCAGTCCGTCACCCGAAACCCATTGGCAGACCCACATTTGCTGGGTGTCAGCGCCGGCGCTGCGCTGGGCGCAGTGCTGGTGATGCTTTACGTCGGGGACTTTGTCGGTGTACTCAGCCTGCCGCTGGCTGCGTTCGTGGGGGCGACAGGGAGCATGCTGCTGGTGATCGGCGTGGCGCGCCGCGGCGGGCGCCTGGAAAGCGATCGCTTGCTGTTGGCAGGGGTCGCGGTGTCCTTCGTGCTGATGGCCGTGGTCAACCTGCTGCTCTATACCGGTGACCAGCACGCGGCGGCTTCGGTGGTGTTCTGGATGCTGGGTGGGCTGGGGGCTGCCCGCTGGGAGGTCATCTGGTTGCCGGCACTGTGCGTGCTGCTTGGGCTGTGTGCGCTACAGATGATGGGGCGCGGCCTGAATGCATTGATGAGTGGCGAGCAGACCGCGATCAGCTTGGGCTTCTGTGGCCGGCGCCTGCGGCTTGAGGTGTTCATCTGCACCTCTTTGTTGACCGGGGTGCTGGTTTCGCTGTCGGGCGCCATCGGTTTCGTGGGCCTTATGGTGCCCCATGTAGCGCGCCTGCTGGTGGGGGCGGACAATCGGCGGTTGTTGCCGGTCAGTGCGCTGCTGGGTGGGGTGTTTCTGGTTTGGGTGGATGTGGCCGCCCGCACCCTCATCGCACCGCAAGACCTGCCGATCGGCATTGCTACCGCAGCGCTGGGCGGGGTGTTCTTCATGCTGTTGCTCAAGCGGTAACGACACGGCAAGCCACCCTGGGGTGCTTGCCGTGCCCGGCATCAGAAGTCCAGGGTGAGCCCTGCATACAGCGCACGGCCGTCGCCGGGTGAGTGCAGTGACGCATCTGCCCCATCGGGGTCGTACCAGACATACTCGTAGTAGCGGTTGGTCAGGTTCTTCAACTGCAGGTCCGCGCTTATGGTTTCGCTGAGTTTGTACGTCGCCCCGAGGTTCATCAGCACGTAGCCGCCATAGGTACCTTGGGTGTTCTCCCGCTCCAGGTAGTAGTTGCTCTGCCCGTTCGCCCAGGCAGTGAGCTGCAGCTTTGGAGTAGCCTGGTAGCTGATGCCGGTATTCCACAGGTGATGTGGCACGTGATCGATTTCCTGGCCCTTGCTACCTGGTAATGCGCTGCTGGGCTCAAGGATCTTGGAGTACTGCCAGGAGTACGACATCCATACCTCGGTGCGTTCATCCGGGTGCAGGTTGACCTGCAGGTCGTAGCCCCAGCGCCGTGTCTCACCGACATTGTCCGACTCCCCACTCGGGTCGTTCAGGCGCCGGCTCACTTCGCCAGAGGCGTCCTGACGCCAATAGGCCACACGGCCATCGACCCAGCTGGCCGGGGTGAACTTGACGCCGGTTTCCCAGCCTTCGTTGATCGAAGGGGACAGGTCCTCGTTGCGCGGCGGCACCTTGTAGGCTGCCGCACCGGTACCGACCTGGAAGGTACGGCCCCAGTTGGCGTAAACGCTGGCAAGCTTCCATGGCGAATAGACAATGCTGAGCTTGGGCTGCTTGATCAGCCCGTAGTCGTTGATGTCGTAGCCCTGTCCGGTCATCTTGTTGGTGAAGTCACCACTGATCTTGTCCACCCGGTAGGCCGGCACGATCTTGAGCGACTCCAACGGCTCGATCTCTGCCTGTACGTAGGCACCGACTGTGTTGAAGTCGAAGTCCTGGTCGCGTGTCTGCGCCTGGCGTACACGCGCTTGGGTACGGTAGCGCTCGCTGCGGTTCTGTTGCTTCTGCACATCGCTTCCACCTTCCAGCGCAAAGGCGTGCAGCCAGTCCACCTGTGGTCGCCAGGTCAGCGAGGTGATGGCGCCGTACTGGTCCTCGTAGGTGTCGCGCTCCTGCTGTGAACTGGTGCGCCAGTACTGGGTCCAGCGACGGTCGTCATAGGTGTTGAGGTAGGTCTTGGCCGACCAGGACAGGGTGTCGGCCAAGTCGGTGTCGAAGTGCACGCTGACCTGGTTCATGCGCCGCGTGCCTTTGTCCGTGGCGTTGTAGTCATTGGTCATGCGCGGATGATGGCGGGCGTCGTCCTCGGTCAGGTAGCCCGCTTCCTGGGCTTCGGACTCGTAGTGGCGCGCGATCAGACCAAGGCGGTAGCTGCCATCGTCAGGGGTATAGAACCACTTGCCGCCGAAGCTGTAGCGTTCGGTGTCGGCGTGGTCGCGATAACCGTCGACCTGTTGGCGGGCGAAGAAGTAGTTCTGCGTCCAGTTGCTGGTCTCGATGCCCTTGGCCAGTTGCACCTCTCGGGTATTAAAGCTGCCGTAGCGCAGGCGCGCCTTGTTGTAGTTACCGCCGATGCGGGTGTTGATGTTGACGTTGCCGGCAATGTTGTTCAGCCCATAGCGCGGGTCGCTGGTGCCGCGCACCACTTCGATGCTGTCGATGTCCAGGGGGAACACCGCGTCGATGAAGGGCATGTTGCCGTCATTGGTGTTGCTGGGGATGCCATCGATCAGCAACTTGACAGCATTCACTTCGCCTTCGCCATTGAAGCCGCGAAACGACAGTTTGCCCGAGGTGGTGCCTTGGTTGAACTCGGTGAGCATCACCCCCGGTGCCCGGCGCAACAGCTCCCAGCTGTAGGCGACTGGCATTTTTTCGAGGATATCACCGCCTAGAATATCCACCGAACTGAGCACGCTGCTGGTGGCCAGCGGGCCGCTTTCGGTGCTGGTCACGCTGACCGCACCGAGGGTTAGCGTCGAGTTCTCGGCAGCGCGTGTTTCGGCAACTGCCGATGACAAAGGGCTGAGGCTGTAAACAGCGAGCACGGGCAGGACGGCGCGTGCGGTATGACGAAACGCAGACATGAAGTGTTTCCTGAAGACAGTCGAGCAGCGCTGCGCACCGCATGTCGCGGGGCAGCAATGGGTAAGCAACGACGGGTCAGGCCAGGGGAGAGGCGCGGGGGTTGAGCTTGGGCCACTGTTCACGCGGCAACGGCAGCTTGTGGCTGTCACCGAGCAGCAGTGCGTCGGGCCAGTAGCGGGGGAACAGGTGGCGATAGTAGTCGCTGGCCAGCAAGGCATGCGCGGCATGGCCACAGCAGCAGTCACCCGCCTGATGCTTGATTGGCGGCTGATCGTCCAGTTGCGGCAGGTCGGCCTTGAGCTGGGCCAGTAGTGACTTGGGCAAGCTCTGCGCACCGTGCAGGCTGCAAAAGCTTCCCAGCATCAGCGATTGGCTGTCGATGCTGGGGGATTGCAAGGCACGATCGAGCGGCATCGCCAGCAGGTTGAACAGCACGGCGATGCCTGCAAGCAAACACACAAGTGAGCGTGCACGTACGGTCATCTGACCCCCAGGCGATCAAGGCCCGTATTAAGCCTCATTCGCGATCAGGTATGAAATGTCGCTACTGCGGCCTATTGCCGCAGGGCGCCCGCCTGGGCGAGGCACCTGTTATTTGCCCCGAATCAGGCGCCGCAGTGCAAAGCGGTTGGGGTGGCAGGCTTCGGCGACCGTTCGCGGTACCGGCAGCGGTTCGCCGCAGACCCAGGCCGCCACCAGTTCTGCGCTGAGCGGGGCCGTGATCAGGCCCCGCGAGCCGTGGCCGCTGTTGACGTACAGGCCCTCAAGCCAAGGGCACGCCACCTGCGGCACTTGTCGCGCGTCCCGGGCAAGCGCTGCATAGGCCTGGGCAAAAGCGTGGTCGTCGGCCAAAGGCCCGACAATAGGCAGGTAGTCCGGGCTGGTGCAGCGGAAAGCGGCGCGGCCTTCGAGCGCCTGCGCATCGAACCCCGCCGCGCCAAGCCGGTGGGACAGGTCAGGGGAAATTTCGTCCAGCAGCGCCAGGTTGCCCTCGTGTTCGGCCGCCGTGGGGGTCAGGTCAGTGCTGTGGAAATCGAAGCTGGCGCCCAGGGTGTGCTCGCCGCATCGCGCGGGCGCCACATAGCCTTGCGCGCAGACCACGGTACCCAGCGCCCGGCTTTGGGGTGTTGCGGGCAGTCGGGTGACCTGGCCACGAATACGCTTGAGCGGCAAGCCGGCGCACGGTTCGAACCGTTTGACCTCGGCAGCACTGGCCAGGATCATCACCGGCGCGTCGGCCAGCAACTGGTCACCGGCCCAGGCCTGCCACCGCCCCGCGACCTTGTGCAGCGACAGCACCTCCTGGTGCGTGACCAGGCGGATGTTGGGGTGCTCAAGCTGCTGGCGGCATAGCGCGGGCGGATGCACCCAACCGCCTTCGGGGTAGAACAGCCCGCCTGTCGATAGGGTGATGCCAGCGGTGGCCTGGGCCTGCTCCTGGGTCAATGCGTGCACAAGACCGGGCCCGAAGGCCTGCACCAGCTTGCCCTGGCGCGCCGCTTCCTTATCGTCGAAGGCCAGTTGCAGGACGCCGCAGGCGTCCCAGTCCTCGCCGCGCTGAAGGTGCTCAAGCTGACGGCGGGTGTAACCGAAACCGGCGAGAATCATCCGGGACAAGGCCGTGCCGTGCGCCGATAGCTTGAGGTACAGCACCCCCTGCGGGTTGCCGGACGCTTCCTGCGCCGCTGACCCATGCCGCTCCAGTACCGTGACCTGCCAGCCGCGTCGGGCCAGGCTTGCCGCTGTGCAACTGCCGGCCAGCCCGGCACCCACCACCACGGCCTGACGCGGCCCATCACCTGCCGGCGGGCGGGCATACCAGGGCGCTGTAGGGGCAGGGGGCGGGCCTACATACGCCCCGCTCATCACTTCCCACTTCTTGCCGATGCCAGGCACCTTCTTCATGGCAAAACCCGCCTCCACGAGGCTGCGGCGTACCCAGCCGGTGGTGGTGAACGTACCCAGCACGGTACCGGGGTGGGACAGCCGCGCCAGTTGCGCGAACAGTGCCGGGATCCACATGTCGGGGTTCTTGGCAGGGGCAAAGCCATCGAGGAACCAGACGTCGACCTGGGCGTCGAGCTCCGGCAATTGCTCGAGCACATCACCGATCAGCAAGGTGAGGGTGACGCGTCCACCTTCGAAGGTGAATTGCTGATACCCCGGATGCACCGCCACGTATTGGGCCAGCAAAGGCTGGCTGTAGGCGGCCAGCTCCGGCCACAGACTGATGGCACGGGCCAGGTCATCGCGGGCCAGGGGGAATTTCTCGACGCTGACGAAGTGAAGCCGGGCATCTGCGTGGGCGTGTTGCGCGAACAGTTGCCAGGCGCAGTAGAAATTCATGCCGGTGCCAAAGCCCGTCTCGCCGATGACCATGCAGGCCTCAGGCGCCATTGCAGTGAAACGTTCAGCCAGGCGGGTTTGTCCGAGAAACACATGGCGGGTTTCATCGATGCCTTCATTGACGGCGAAGTACACGTCATCGTAATGCCGCGAATGAGGGCGGCCCTGTTCGTCCCAGTCGATCTGGGCGTGCTGGAGCGGGGGAGTTTCGGTCATGGCAGGTGCACAGCGACAAGCGACTGAAGAAGTGGCGATAGTCGCATGACTGGGGCTTTCTTGCAGCCCGAGCTCCCAACCCAGGTGGGCTTTTGCGCTAGTCTTGTCTATCCATTGAAGGAGCCCGTGCATGTTCGAATCTGCCGAAATTGGTCACAGCATCGACAAGCAAACCTACGACGCCGAGGTACCCGCCCTGCGTCAGGCACTGCTCGAGGCCCAGTATGAGCTCAAGCAGCAAGCGCGTTTTCCGGTCATTGTGCTGATCAACGGCGTGGAGG
Organism: Pseudomonas sp. xss_4; assembly: GCF_043104125.1. Taxonomy (NCBI): domain Bacteria; kingdom Pseudomonadati; phylum Pseudomonadota; class Gammaproteobacteria; order Pseudomonadales; family Pseudomonadaceae; genus Pseudomonas; species Pseudomonas sp. xss_4. Next base: position 182,609 of record NZ_JBICKJ010000015.1, on the reverse strand, counting down.
GGGCCGGCAAGGGCGAGACGGTCAAGCTGCTCAACGAGTGGATGGACCCGCGCATGATCGATGTGCTCACCTTCGATCAGCAGACCGACGAGGAACTGGCGCGGCCACCGGCCTGGCGTTACTGGCGCGCCTTGCCGCCCAAGGGGCGCATGGGGGTGTTTTTCGGCAACTGGTACAGCCAGATGCTGCAGGGGCGCGTGCATGGGGTGTTGAAGGACGCGGTCCTGGACCAGGCCATCAACGGTGCCGAACGCCTGGAGCAGATGCTGTGCGATGAAGGCGCGTTGATCATCAAGTTCTGGTTTCACCTTTCCAAGAAGCAGATGAAGGCGCGGCTCAAATCCCTCAAGGACGACCCCTTGCACAGCTGGAAGATCAGCCCGCTGGATTGGCAGCAGTCACACACCTACGACCGCTTCGTGCGTTTTGGGGAACGTGTGTTGCGCCGCACCAGCCGCGATTACGCACCTTGGCACATCGTCGAGGGAGTTGACCCCAATTACCGCAGCCTGGCCGTCGGGCGCATCCTGCTCGACAGCTTGCAGGCGGCCCTGGCCAATAACCCCAAGGGCAAGCACGTGGGCAATGTCGCGCCGCTTGGACGCAGCATCGACCAACGTAGCCTGCTGGGTGCCCTGGACCTGAGCTTGCGTCTGGACAAGGCGGACTATCAGGAGCAACTGGTCACCGAGCAGGCGCGTCTGGCCGGTTTGCTGCGTCACAAGCACATGCGCCGTCATGCCTTGGTAGCAGCCTTCGAGGGCAATGATGCGGCCGGCAAGGGCGGTGCGATCCGGCGCGTGGCCGCTGCCCTGGATCCGCGTCAGTACCGGATCGTGCCCGTTGCCGCACCTACCGAAGAAGAACGCGCGCAGCCTTACCTGTGGCGTTTCTGGCGGCACATTCCCGCGCGTGGCAAGTTCACCATCTTCGACCGTTCCTGGTATGGGCGGGTGCTGGTGGAGCGGGTCGAGGGGTTCTGCAGCCCTGCCGACTGGATGCGTGCCTATGGCGAAATCAACGACTTCGAAGAGCAACTGGTGAATGCGGGCGTGGTGGTGGTCAAGTTCTGGCTGGCCATCGATCAGCAGACCCAGCTCGAGCGCTTCGAGGAGCGTGAGCAAACCCCGTTCAAGCGCTACAAGATCACCGAGGACGACTGGCGCAACCGCGACAAATGGGACGACTACAGCCAGGCCGTGGGCGATATGGTCGACCGCACCAGCAGCGAGATCGCGCCCTGGACGCTGGTTGAAGCCAACGACAAGCGCTGGGCACGGGTCAAGGTTCTGCGCACCATCAACGAAGCACTGGAAGCGGCGTTCGCCAAGCACAAGAAGTAGGCCGGGCTCGTACACCTGACATGAAAGTGGGCTTGGGCAGCACAGCCGCGATCCGGTGTGTTGCCCGTATCATGCCCCCACAGAATGACGTGATGAATTCTTTTCCCGGCAGGGCTGCTCAGCTTGCCTGCGCAGCCCCGTAGAATTCAGCCACCCCCACCACGGATCTGATCGAGGACACCATGCACACCACCTCCGGCCGTTGGGTTCACGGCCTGCTGCTTGCCCTGCTGACGGCACTGCTGTGGGGCATCCTGCCGATCAAGCTCAAGCAGGTGCTGCAGGTGATGGACCCGTTGACGGTGACCTGGTATCGCCTGCTGGTGTCCGGTGGGTTGCTGTGCGCCTGGCTGACGGCCAACCGCCGCCTGCCGTCGTTCGGCCGGCTCACGCCCAAGGGCAGGGGCCTGGTTGGGGTGGCGGTGCTGGGCTTGATGGGCAATTACGTGCTGTATCTGATCGGCTTGAAGTTGCTCAGCCCTGGTACCGCGCAGCTGGTGGTGCAACTGGGGCCGGTGCTGCTGCTGGTGGCCAGTGTGTTCGTGTTTCGCGAGCGCTTCAGCGTGGGGCAGGGGGTGGGGCTGTTGATCCTGCTGGCAGGTTTCGGGCTGTTCTTCAACCAGCGCCTGGAGGAGCTGTTGACCTCCCTTGGCGCCTACACCACCGGTGTGCTCACCATTGTGCTGGCCACCAGTATCTGGGTGTTCTACGCCTTGAGCCAGAAGCAGTTGCTGACGATGTGGAATTCCCAGCAGGTGATGATGGTGATCTACCTGTGCTGCGCAGCGCTGCTGACGCCCTGGGTGCAGCCGCTGGAGGTCTTGTTACTGAGCCCCGTACAGGGCTGGCTGCTGTTGGCGTGCTGCCTGAATACGCTGGTGGCCTATGGCGCCTTTGCCGAAGCCCTGGCGCATTGGGAGGCTTCTAGGGTCAGTGCGACGCTGGCATTGACGCCATTGGTGACGTTCGTGGCGGTGGCACTGGCTGCGCTGGCGTGGCCTGATTATGTGCAGGCCGAGCAGATCAACCTGTTGGGGTATGTAGGGGCCGTGGTCGTGGTGGCAGGCTCTGCGCTGGTAGCGCTCGGGCCTTCGCTGGTGGCGGGATGGCGGGCACGTCGTGCCCGGCTTGCGCAAGTGTCCTAGGTGTTGGGGGCGGGTAACACTTAACTGGCCCAGATGCGGTGCAAGGCAGTTGCTTGCACATCAAATGCGCAAGCCTTCTTGGCGTTGCCAAAAAAGGGGCTACGCAGGCAGCCCCCCAACACCTCAACCCTTGCCACCCGGCGCCAGCATGTTTTCAGGCTTTACCCACTCATCGAACTGCTCGTTGGTCAGGTAGTCCAGCTCAAGCGCTGCCTCACGCAGGGTCTTGCCCTCACCATAGGCTTTCTTGGCAATCTCGGCAGCCTTGTCGTACCCGATATGCGGGTTCAGTGCCGTCACCAGCATCAGCCCTCGCTCCAGGTGTGCGGCCATCTGCTCGGCATCTGGCTCGATGCCCGCCACGCAATGCTCCTGAAAGTTGCGGCAACCGTCTGCCAACAATTCGATGGACTGCAGCAGGTTGTGGATGATCACCGGCTTGAACACGTTCAGCTGCAGATGCCCCTGGCTGGCGGCAAAGCCGATGGTGGTGTCGTTGCCCAGCACCTGGCAGGCCAGCATCGACAGCGCCTCGCACTGGGTCGGGTTGACCTTGCCGGGCATGATCGAGCTGCCGGGCTCGTTGGCGGGCAAGCGCACCTCGGCCAATCCCGCACGGGGGCCTGACCCGAGCAGGCGCAGGTCATTGGCGATCTTCATCAAGGCCACCGCCAGGGTTTTCAGCCCCCCTGCCAGGCTGGTCAGCGGCTCGTGCCCGGCCAGCGCTGCAAACTTGTTGGGCGCGGTCACGAAGGGTAGCCCAGACAAGGCAGCCAGCTCGGCAGCGATGGCTTCGGCGAAGCCCTGGGGCGCATTGAGGCCCGTGCCCACCGCCGTGCCGCCCTGGGCCAGCTCATACACCGCCGGCAGGCTGGCGCGGATGGCGCGCTGGGCATAATCGAGCTGCGCCACGAATGCCGAGACTTCCTGGCCGAAGGTGATCGGCGTGGCATCCATCATGTGCGTACGCCCGGTCTTGACCAGGCGATGATGACGGGCCGACAACTCGGCCAGGCCCGAGGACAGCTCGGCGATGGCCGGCAGCAGTTGCTCGTGCACGGCCTGGGCGGCTGCGATGTGCATGGCGGTGGGGAAGCAGTCGTTGGAGCTCTGGGAGCGGTTGACGTGATCGTTGGGGTGCACCGGCGACTTGCCGCCGCGCACCTGGCCGGCCAGTTCGTTGGCGCGACCTGCGATCACCTCGTTGACGTTCATGTTGCTCTGCGTGCCACTGCCGGTCTGCCAGACTACCAGTGGGAATTGATCGTCATGCTTGCCATCGAGGACCTCGTCGGCGGCCTGCTCGATCAGCCGGGCAATGTCGGCGGGCAGGGCGCCGTTGCGGTCGTTGACGCGGGCAGCGGCTTTCTTGATCAGGGCCAGGGCATGCAGCACGGCGAGCGGCATGCGTTGCTGGCCGATGGCGAAGTTGATCAACGAGCGCTGGGTCTGGGCGCCCCAGTAGGCGTGCTCAGGAACTTCGACCGGCCCAAGGCTGTCTGTTTCGATACGGCTCATGCTGCATTCACTCCCTTGTCAGTCAGAATCAGCAGTTTAGGCCCTCATGCGACCTGGCGGTTCAATCGCCTGTCGTGCTACTTGAGCAGCTCGCCCTGGCGGGCGCAGAATGCTCGCTCTGAGGTACCGCCTCCCCCCTCCTGAAGGAAATGCAATGACCCGTCTTCGTGTCCTCTGTGCTGCAGTCGCCCTGGCTTGCGCCAGTGGCCAGGTCCTGGCCGCCACCGCCAGCCACAACGCCGCTGCCGAGAAATTCCTGACCCTGGCCAATGCCGACAAACTGGGCACGCCGGTGTACATGCAAGTGCAGCAGATGTTTGCCCAGCGCTTCGCCCAGACCAAGGCGCCTGCCTCCAAGCAGCCCGTACTGGAAAGCTACCAGGCCAAGGCCAACGCCGCGCTGGACAACGCCATCGGCTGGAACAAGCTCAAGCCCAAGATGGTCGACCTGTACACCCAGACCTTTACCGAGCAAGAACTCAAGGACCTGGTCAAGTTCTACGAGTCGCCCCTTGGCCGCAAGGTGCTGCGCGAGATGCCCAAGGTCACCCAGCAATCGGCTCAGCTGACCCAGCAGACCCTCGAACCTGCGGTGCCGGTGGTCAACAAGCTGCTTGAAGACATGACCAAGCAGCTGGACCCCAACTATGGCAAGGCAGCCGCGCCAGCCAAGAAGTGAGCACGGCCATGAACATGCAACAGCGTATCGAACAGCAACTGGCAAGCCTGACGCCTCAGCACCTGCAGGTGCTCGATGAAAGCCACATGCACAGCCGTGGTCAGCAGACCCACTACAAGGCGGTGATCGTGAGCGATGTGTTCGCAGGCCTGAACAGCGTCAAGCGGCATCAGAAGGTGTACGCGACCATGGGTGAGCTGATGGGCCAGATTCATGCGCTGGCCATCCACACCTATACCGGCGATGAGTGGGCGCAGGTCGGCAGTGCGCCGGCATCGCCTGTATGCGCCGGCGGCGGGCACTGAAACCTTGCTGTTGTTCTGGTAGAATCCGCTTCATCCCAAAAAGGGGCTGCTGCACAGCCCATCGCAGGTCCCCCAGCTGCTTCAGGTAAACCCCCTGCGTTGACGCACCGGGCACCTGAAGCGGCAGGCGTGCCTGCGGTGGGCGTGCAGCGGCCCTTTGTTCATTGTGTAGCCCGGTCTGCCCCTTACGAGGGCAACCACCTGGAGAACCCGATTCATGTCCCACCCTATCGTCGTCGCGGCGCTGTACAAGTTCGTCACCTTGCAAGACTACGTCGAACTGCGCGAGCCGCTGCTCAAGGCCATGCTCGACAACCACGTCAAAGGCACCTTGCTCTTGGCCCATGAAGGCATCAACGGCACCGTGTCAGCCACTCGCGAAGGCATCGACGGCCTGCTGGCCTGGCTGCGCAGCGACCCGCGCCTGGTGGACATCGACCACAAGGAGTCGTACTGCGACGAGCAGCCCTTCTACCGTACCAAGGTCAAGCTCAAGAAAGAGATCGTCACCCTGGGCGTGCCTGGGGTCGATCCCAACCAGGCGGTGGGCACCTACGTCGAGCCCAAGGACTGGAACGCGCTGATCAGCGACCCCGAGGTACTGCTGGTCGATACGCGCAACGACTACGAAGTGGCCATCGGCACGTTCAAGGGGGCCATCGACCCCAAGACCGAAACGTTCCGCGAATTTCCCGCCTACATCAAGGCCAACTTCGACCCAGCCCGCCACAAGAAGGTCGCCATGTTCTGCACCGGGGGCATTCGTTGTGAAAAAGCGTCCAGCTATATGCTCGGTGAAGGTTTCGAGGAGGTCTATCATCTCAAGGGTGGCATCCTGAAGTACTTCGAGGAGGTGCCTGAGGAACAAAGCCTGTGGGAGGGCGACTGCTTCGTGTTCGATAACCGCGTCACGGTTCGCCATGACCTGAGCGAGGGTGAATACGACCAGTGCCACGCCTGCCGTCATCCGATCAATGCCCAGGAGCGTGCCTCGGAGCACTATTCGCCAGGTGTAAGCTGCCCGCACTGCTGGGATTCGCTGAGCGAAAAGACCCGCCGCAGCGCCATCGACCGGCAGAAGCAGATCGAGCTGGCCAAGGTCCGCAACCTGCCACACCCGATTGGCCACAACTACAAAGCCGAGGCTTGATCCATGTCTGCGCGCCTGATCTACGTGATGGACCCGATGTGTTCCTGGTGCTGGGGCTTCGCCCCGGTGGCCAGTGCGCTGATCGATCAGGCAAATCAGGCAGGCGTGCCGACCCATCTGGTAGTCGGCGGGCTGCGCAGTGGCAGTGCCGCGCTGGACGGCGCCACCCGCAAGTACATTCTCGAGCATTGGCAGGCCGTGGCCGAAACAACGGGGCAGCCTTTCACGTTCGAGGGCGCCATGCCCGACGGCTTTGTCTACGACACTGAACCGGCCTGCCGGGCACTGGTAGCGGCCCGCGAGCTGGACGGCGAGCGCCTCTGGCCCCTGCTTGCAGCCATACAGTCTGCGTTCTATGAAGGGGCTCATGACGTGACCACCGCCCCGCATCTGGTGGAGCTGGCCGAGCAGGCGGGTTTCGAGCGCGGGCTGTTTGCCGAGGCATTCACCCGCGCCGAAACCCGCGCTGCGACTGCGGCGGATTTCGCCTGGGCCCAGGGCTTGGGCATCGCAGGGTTCCCGACCTTGCTCGCTGAGCGCAACGGTCAGCTGGCCTTGCTGACCAACGGGTATCAGCCGCTCGAGCGTCTGCAACCGTTGCTTGGCCGCTGGCTGCAGCAGGCCGCCAGTGCTTGATGTGCCCGGGTCGCCCGACCCGGCGCCGTCCAAGCCGGTGGGCTCGGCCGACCGGTTGAGCTGGTCGGAAATCCGGCGCCTTGCCCTGCACCATAAAAAGCAGCTGTGGACGGCGAACCTGATTGCCGTGCTGGCAGCGTGTTGCAGTGTCCCGATTCCATTGTTGCTGCCGCTGCTGGTGGATGAAGTGCTGCTCGGGCATGGCGATGCCGCGCTCAAGTGGATGAACCAGCTGTTGCCGTCTGGCTGGCAGGTCGCAGCGGGCTATATCGGCCTGATGTTGTGCCTGACCTTGTGCCTGCGCCTGGCGGCACTGGCGTTCAACGTCATCCAGGCCAGGCTGTTCGCCGGCTTGGCCAAGGACATCGTCTACCGGCTACGCATTCGCCTGATCGAACGGCTCAAGCGTATTTCCCTGAAAGAGTACGAGAACCTGGGCAGCGGCACGGTCACCACGCATCTGGTCACCGACCTGGACACCCTGGACAAGTTCGTGGGTGAGACCCTCAGTCGCTTTCTGGTCGCCATGCTCACCCTCACCGGCACGGCCGCCATCCTGCTGTGGATGCACTGGCAACTGGCGCTGCTGATCCTGTTGTTCAACCCGCTGGTCATCTACTTCACGGTGCAGTTGGGCAAGCGGGTCAAGCACCTGAAGAAGCTCGAAAACGACAGCACGGCACGCTTCACCCAGGCGCTGGCCGAAACGCTCGATGCCATCCAGGAGGTCCGCGCCAGCAACCGTCAGGGGTATTTCCTCGGTCGATTGGGCGTCAAGGCCCGCGAGGTGCGCGACTACGCCGTGGAGTCGCAGTGGAAGAGCGACGCCAGCGGCCGTGCCAGCGGGCTGCTGTTCCAGTTCGGCATCGACATCTTCCGCGCAGCGGCCATGTTGACGGTGTTGTTCTCGGACCTGTCGATCGGCCAGATGCTTGCCGTCTTCAGCTACCTCTGGTTCATGATCGGCCCGGTCGAGCAGTTGCTGAACCTACAATATGCCTACTATGCCGCGGGCGGTGCGCTCAATCGCCTCAATGAGCTGCTGGCACGCGCCGACGAGCCCCAGTACCCGGCGGCCAGTGACCCCTTCGCCGGGCACGCCACGGTGGGCATCGAGGTCCGGGACCTGTCCTTTGCCTACGCCGACGAACCCGTGCTGGACAACCTGAACCTGGCCATCGCACCCGGTGAGAAGGTGGCCATTGTCGGCGCCAGCGGGGGCGGCAAGAGCACGCTCGTGCAGCTGCTGCTCGGGCTGTACAGCGCAGATGCAGGCACCATTCGCTTCGGTGGTGCCACCCTGCAGGAAATCGGCCTGGAAACCCTGCGTGAGCAGGTGGCGGTGGTGTTGCAGCATCCGTCGCTGTTCAACGACAGCGTGCGGGCCAACCTGACCATGGGCCGGGACTGCACCGACGATGCCTGCTGGCAGGCATTACGGATCGCCCAGCTCGACGCCACCATCGCCGCGCTCCCTCACGGGCTGGACAGCGTGGTCGGGCGCTCGGGCGTACGCTTGTCCGGCGGCCAGCGTCAACGGCTGGCCATTGCACGCATGGTGCTGGCCGAGCCTAAGGTAGTCATCCTGGACGAAGCCACCTCGGCGCTGGACGCTGCCACCGAGTACAACCTGCACCAGGCGCTGGCGCGTTTTCTCAAAGGCCGCACCACACTGATCATTGCCCACCGCTTGTCGGCGGTGAAGCAGGCGGACCGGGTGCTGGTGTTCGACGGCGGTCATGTGGCAGAGGACGGTGACCATCAGCAGCTGATTGCCGAGGGTGGGTTGTACGCCAAACTGTATGGGCACCTGCAGCAGATCTAAGGGCTGTGAGAAGTGGCTTGGGACGACGGTCAGGCGGGGCTGCTTGTAACACAACCTCACCGAGTATCGTAATGCGGTTCACTTAAGATCGTTAGGGCCGCTGCGCGGCCCATCGCGGCCGGTCCGGCGCCCCGGCGAGGCCGCTCCTATAGGGGGGGCCGTGTCACTCGAGATCGTGTAGCCCTACCTGCGCAGCCACTGTCTTTGCACCGTACTTGAAAGCTACCGAATTGGGTGTAGGAGCGGCCCTTGTGCCGCGATGGGCCGCGTAGCGGCCCTAAACGAACAACATCACACCGAGTTCTCTAGCTTCACACTCAGACTAAGGCTTGAGCAATCGCAGGAATTCCACACCGGCCGGCGCCATCACCTGTTCGGCCCGCGTGATGACGCCGATCTCGCGTACCACGCCCGGATGATCCACCACCACCTTGCTCACTTCGTCACGGCCCTCGTCGGCCGACTCGGGCAACAATGCAACACCCTGGCCCTGGCGCACCAGGGCCAGCACCGTCGACATGTAATTGGCTTCAAGCCCTGCCGCCAGGGGCAGGCGCGCGTCGGCGAACAGCCGCTCGACCAGGTTGCGCACGCTGCTGCCCCGTCCGGTCAGCAGCATGGGGTATGCCGCCGCTTCGGCCAGGGTCACCGCTGTCCGCCTGGCCAAGGGGTGGTCGTGCGGCACGTACAGGCACAGGCGATCTTCGAGCAGGGCCTTGAACGCCAGCCCCTGGGTAGGCCGCGCCTGTACACCCAGGCCGAAATCCACTTCTTGCTCCAGCACCAGCGTATCGATGCGCTGGGCTACCACGTCGCGCAGCCGGACCTCGATGCCGGGGAAGCGTTCGCGAAAGCGCTGCACCACGCCTGGCAGCAGCCCCGAGCATAGTGAGGGCAGGGCCGCGATGGTCAGTACGCCCCGACGGGAGGTGGCATGGTCGCGGGCCGCTTCGACGATGTTGTCCAGGTCGAGCAGCAACTTTTCCATCGGCAGCAATGCATGCTGACCGGCAGCGGTCAGGCCGACGTGGCGCGGGCTGCGTTCGAGCAAAGTCACCCCGAGCCAGTCTTCGAGTTGGCGAATCTGCACGGTGAGCGCCGAAGGCGACAGGTTCAAGGCCACGGCCGCTTTGGAAAAGTTGCCGGTTTGCGCCACGGCCAGGAACGCGCGGATGAGCTGGATCGCATTTTTCATTTTGTTTTTCCGAACGTGGCCTGCCGAATATTTCAATTCACAGAGCCTAACGCCGTTGTTATTACTCTTGCAAAACAACAACAGGGCCTTCTCTCGCAATTGCGAACCAGAGGCCGAAGAGGAAACCCCATGCTCGCCACCCTCGGTGTCGCCACTATCCTGTGCATGCTCGTGAGCATCATGAGCAAGCGCATCTCTCCCTTGGTCGCCCTGATTGCCCTGCCCATCATCGCGGCGCTGCTCGGCGGCTTCGGCCTGCAGACCAGCGCCTTCATCATCACCGGCATCAAGAACGTCGCCCCGGTCGTGGGCATGTTCGTCTTTGCCATCTTGTTCTTCGGCATCATGACCGACGCCGGCATGCTTGACCCGATCATTGATCGCATCCTCAAGCGCGTCGGCACACGCCCGACGCGCATCGTCATGGGCACGGCCTTGCTGGCCTTGCTGGTGCATCTGGACGGTTCGGGCGCAGTGACCTTCCTGGTGACCATTCCGGCGATGCTGCCGCTGTACACGCGCCTTGGCATGGACAAGCGCATTCTGGCCTGCGTCACGGCCATGGCGGCCGGGGTCAACTTCCTGCCCTGGACCGGCCCGGTGCTGCGCTCATCGGCAGCGCTGCACGTGCCGGTGGCCGACCTGTTCCAGCCGCTGATTCCGGTGCAGATCGTCGGGCTGATCTTTGTCTTCGCCTGTGCCTACTGGCTTGGGCGCCGCGAAGAACGGCGCCTGGGCCTGGGCCGGGACCAACTCGACGTCACGCCGCATCAACGTACGCTCACTGACGCCGAGCGCGAGCTGCGCAAGCCCCGCCTGTTCTGGCCCAACCTGCTGCTGACCCTGGTGGTGATGGGGATCATGATCGCAGGGGTGGTGGACCCGGTGGTGATGTTCATGGTCGGCACCGTGCTTGCCTTGTGCCTGAACTACCCCAACGTGGACGCGCAGCGGGCGCGCATCGACGCCCATGCCAAGACCGCCCTGACCATGGCCAGCATTCTTCTGGCCGCTGGGGTCTTCACCGGCATCATGCAAGGCACCGGCATGCTCAAGGCCATGGCCGAGGTGGCGGTGGGGCAGATTCCCGCAGGGCACGGCCAACTGATTCCTGCGGTGGTCGGCTTTCTGTCCATGCCCTTGAGCCTGCTGTTCGACCCGGATTCGTTCTATTTCGGCATCATGCCGGTGGTCGCCGAGGTGGGCAGGGCCTTGGGCGTGGACCCGATGCAAGTGGCCCAGGCTTCGCTTCTGGGTGTGCACACCACGGGCTTTCCGGTCAGCCCACTGACCCCCGCGACCTTCCTGCTGGTCGGCCTGTGCAAGATCGAACTGGCCGATCACCAACGCTTTACCATCCCTTTCCTGTTCGCGGCCTCGGTCCTGATGACCTTGACCGCCCTGGTCATTGGAGTTTTCTAGATGAAAACCATACGCATCGGCGCTGGCGCCGGCTACTCGGGCGACCGCATCGAGCCGGCCATCGAGTTGGCGCAACAGGGCGAACTGGATTACCTGGTGTTCGAGTGCCTGGCCGAGCGCACCATCGCCCTGGCGCAGCAAGCGCGGCTGCTCGACCCGCACGGTGGTTTCGACCCCCTGCTCGGCGAGCGCATGCGCCGCGTGCTGCCCTATGTAGGCACAGGGGCAGACGGCACGCGGCGGCGCCTGCGCATCATCACCAACATGGGGGCGGCCAACCCACTGGGCGCGGCCAGTGAAATCCGCCGCATTGCGGCTGAACTCGGTATGCCTGGTATCAAGGTAGCGGCGCTGACCGGCGACGATGTGCTCGCCACCTTGCAGCAACGGCCCGAACAGACCCTCGACAACGGCGCCACCCTGGCTGAGCTCGGCGACCGGTTGATTTCAGCCAACGCTTATGTGGGCGCAGCAGGCATTGTGCAGGCCTTGCAGGCCGATGCCGACGTTGTGGTCACTGGCCGGGTGGCCGATCCGTCGCTGTTTCTCGCGCCGCAGCTGTTCGAGTTCGGCTGGCGCGAGGACGACTGGACGTTGCTCGGGCGCGGCACCCTGGTTGGGCACCTGCTCGAATGCGCAGGGCAGATCAGTGGCGGCTACTTCGCCGATCCCGGTGTGAAGGAGGTGCCCGACCTCGACCGCCTCGGTTTCCCACTGGCCGAAATCGATGCAACGGGCCATGCGGTGATCAGCAAGGTGGCCGGTTCCGGCGGGCGCATTGATACTTCTACCTGTACTGAGCAACTGCTGTACGAAGTCCATGACCCGGCCGCTTACCTTACGCCCGATGTGACCGCTGATTTCAGCCAGGTGGCGTTTCAGGCCCTGGCCCAGGATGAGGTCCGGGTGCAGGGCGCTGATGGGCGCGCGCGCCCGGAGGCGTTGAAGGTGTCGGTGGGTTTTCTCGACGGTTGGATCGGCGAAGGGCAGATGTCCTATGGCGGCCCTGGTGCAGTAGCCCGCGGGCGCCTGGCCGAAGCCATCGTACGCAAGCGACTGCAACTGACCGGTGTGGCCTGCGACGACATCCGCAGCGAGCTGATTGGCGTCAGTGCCCTGCACGGTGATGACCTGGGCCAGCGCGCCCAGGGCGAACCCTGGGAGGTGCGGCTGCGTGTGGCGGCGCGCTGCGCCTCCAAAAGCGATGCGGTGCGCATCGGCAACGAGGTGGAAACCCTTTATACCAACGGTCCCTATGGCGGCGGTGGGGCGAGCAAGTCGGTGCGTCAGGTAGTGGCGGTGGCTTCGCTGTTGCTGCCCAGGGACGCGGTGACCTTGCAGGTGCATCTGGAGGAGATGGCATGAGTACCCCGACAAAACTGCGGGACATAGCCCACAGCCGTACCGGCGACAAGGGCGACACGTCGAACATCTCGGTAATCGCCTTTGATTCTGCTGACTACCCGCGCCTGGCCCAGTGGCTCACGGTAGCGCGCGTCACGGCCCACTTTGCCGAACTTCTGGACCCGGCAGGGCCCCCCGTTCGCCGGTACGAGTTGGCGCAGCTCGGGGCGTTGAACTTCGTGCTGCCCGGGATCCTGCGCGGTGGTGTGACCCGATCGCTGGCGTTGGATGCCCATGGCAAGGCGCTGGGGGCGGCACTGCTGGACCTCGAACTCTGACAAGGGGTTGGCCTGCGGCGTGCGCGGTGATCAAGCTCGGCCCCCGCGTTGCGCACCTTGAGTTGATCAAAAGCTAGGCTGTCATGACTTAATTGACGTGGTCCATGCGGTGTCTGCGACAATATGTCCAGCACTGCGCCACGCTCAAACCGGCGAGCCAGACACCGCGCCCACAAGGCAGCAGGCGTGGCGGCCATCATTGACTGAAATCAGGCCCCTAAATTTCCATCGCGTTAATGGCAGATGGCCTACGCTGTGCTTTGTCTGGGTTGATTCGCGCCTTATCTGCTCTGTGACAGGGACTCCATGAAGGGACATCGCACTCAAGAAGCGCCCAAGCTACTCGGGCTCACCTGGCCATTCATCGCCGTGGTGGTTTTCCAAGTCGCCCTTGGTAGTCTCAGCCTCTACACGCTTTCTGCCGTGCGTGCCTACGTGGCGGGCGAAAGCTTGTGGTCCAAAGCGCAAAAAGACGCCATCTACTACCTCAACCTGTACGCCACCACCCGCGACGAAGCCACCTATGGCCGCTATCAGCAGGCCATCGTGGTGCCCCAGGGCGATCACCGCGCGCGCAAGCTCATGGATCAGTCGAGTCTGGACCTGGAGGCGGTCCGTCAGGCCGTCCTGCAAGGTGGCAACCACCCCGACGACGTGGAACGCATCATCTGGTTCTACCGTCACTTTCGCACCGTCAGCTACCTGCAGACAGCCATCAATTACTGGGACATCGGCGACGACTACCTGGCCAAGCTGAACGTGCTGGCCGGGGAGATGCATCAGCGCTTCGCCAGCGGGCCGGTCGATGAGCAGGTGATCCGTGCCTGGAAAAGCCGCATTGCCACCATCAACGAGGGGGTGACGCCGGCTGCCAAGGCCTTCAGCGATGCCCTGGGCGAGGGGTCGCGTGTCTTGCTGCGGGTACTGCTGATCACCAACCTGCTGACCGCGATGATCCTGATCACCATCGCCTGGCGGCGCTCCAGCAAACTGCTGGCCCAGCGCCAGGCGTTTGCCAACGCGCTGCAGGAGGAAAAAGAGCGGGCGCAGATCACCCTGCAGGCTATTGGTGATGCGGTGATCACCACGGATGTGGAGGGCTTGATCGGCTACATGAACCCGGCGGCCGAGCAACTGACCCACTGGCAGGCCGCCCAGGCGCTGGGCCTGCCGTTGTCTGCACTGTTCACCCTGGTGGACGAGCACGATGTGGACGAGGGCCGCAGCCTGGTGGAACAGGTGCTCAGTGGCAGTTTGAAAGGCGGTGCCGAACATGCGCGGCTGATTCAGCGCCTGGACGGCAGTACGGTGTCGATCAATCTGGTGGGCTCGTCCATCGTCAACGACGGGCAGGTCAATGGCATCGTGCTGGTGCTGCACGACATGACTCAGGAGCGCCAGTACATCGCCAACCTCTCCTGGCAGGCCACGCACGATGCACTGACCGGCCTGGCCAACCGTCGCGAGTTCGAATACCGACTGGAGCAGGCGCTCAATGCGCTGGCGCGCCAGCCTGGGCGGCATTCGCTGATGTTCCTGGACCTGGACCAGTTCAAGCTGGTCAACGATACCTGTGGGCATGCCGCCGGGGACGAGCTGCTTCGGCACATCTGCGCCGTGCTGCAATCGGGCCTGCGTGAAGGCGACACCCTGGCGCGGCTAGGGGGCGATGAGTTTGGCGTGCTGCTTGAGAACTGCCCGTCCGAGCAGGCGGAGCGGATTGCCGAGCAGCTACGCCAGACGGTCCAAAGCCTGCATTTCGTGTGGAAAGGGCGGCCGTTCGTGACCACCGTCAGCATCGGCCTGGTGCATATCGCCCAGGCCCCCGGCACCCTCGAGGCGTCGCTGCGGGCAGCAGACATGGCCTGCTACATGGCCAAGGAAAAGGGGCGCAACCGGGTGCAGGTGTACCACGCCGATGACAGCGAGCTGTCCATTCGTTTTGGCGAGATGGCCTGGATTCAGCGCTTGCACGTGGCCCTGGAAGAGAACAGGTTCTGTCTGTACGCCCAGGAAATCGCGCCGTTGAAGGCCTTCGAGGGGCCTGGCCACATCGAAATCCTGTTGCGCCTGCACGATGAAAGCGGGCGCACCATACTGCCCAATAGCTTCATCCCGGCCGCCGAGCGCTATGGGTTGATTACCGCGCTTGATCGCTGGGTAGTGCGCAACGTCTTCATCATCATCCGCCAATGCCTAGATGCCGGCCACCAGGGGCCGCTATCGACCTGCGCCATCAACTTGTCCGGTGCCAGCATCGGCGATGACAAGTTCCTCGAGTACCTGCAGCGCCTGTTCGCCGAATATGCTATTCCTCCGCGCATGATCTGCTTCGAGATCACCGAAACCAGCGCCATTGCCAACCTGGGCAGCGCCATCCGCTTCATCAATGAGCTAAAAGGCCTGGGTTGTCGTTTTTCACTGGATGATTTCTGTGCTGGCATGTCATCGTTCGCCTACCTCAAGCATCTGCCCGTCGACTTTCTCAAGATCGACGGCAGCTTCGTCAAGGACATGCTGGACGACCCGGTCAATCGGGCCATGGTCGAAGTCATCAACCATATCGGCCATGTCATGGGCAAGCGCACGATTGCAGAATTCGTGGAAACACCCATGATCGAGCAAGCGTTACAGGAAATTGGTGTCGATTATGCCCAGGGCTATCTGATCGAGCGGCCCCAGGTATTTACCTGTGACAGTCTGCATCGCCAACGGATTGCCGCCCGGCCTCTGTTGCAGCGGGCACCTGGCACGTTTCGTTAGTTAGCTGGAAATCACAAGGAACAAGGAGTAGACAGTGATTGATGCATTCGTTCGTATCGGGCCATTGATGGACCCGGCCAGTTACCCCAAGTGGGCCCAGCAACTGCTTGCCGATTGCCATGAGAGCAAGCAGCGGGTGGTTGACCATGAGGTGTATCGACGTCTGCGTGACGGCAAGTTGAAGCAAGCGACCATTCGCCAGTACCTGATCGGTGGCTGGCCGGTGGTGGAGCAGTTCTCGTTGTACATGGCCCATAACCTCACCAAAACCCGGTATGGCCGGCACCCAGGCGAGGACATGGCGCGGCGCTGGTTGATGCGCAATATCCGCGTGGAGCTCAACCATGCCGACTACTGGGTGAACTGGGCCCACGCCCACGGCATTCACCTGCACGACCTGCAGGCCCAGGATGTGCCGCCCGAGCTCAATGGCCTCAACGATTGGTGCTGGCGTGTATGTGCCACGGAAAACCTGGCCATTGCCATGGCCGCCACCAACTACGCCATCGAAGGGGCCACCGGGGAGTGGTCGGCGGTGGTGTGTTCCACCGACACCTACGCGATGGGCTTTCCGGAAGAGCAGCGCAAGCGGGCCATGAAGTGGCTGAAGATGCACGCGCAGTATGACGACACCCACCCGTGGGAGGCGCTGGAGATCATCTGTACGCTGGTAGGCGAGAACCCGAGCATGGCCTTGCGCACTGAGTTGCGCCGAGCCATCTGCAAGAGCTATGACTGCATGTACCTGTTCCTGGAGCGGTGCATGCAGCTTGAAGTCACCCAGCACGAGCGGGCGAGCCTGGCGTTGGCGGCGGGGTGATTGCGCGGCTGTCGTGATGCAGGCCCCGCCCATCGCTGGCACCTCGGCGATGGGCGGGGAGACGAGTGCACATGCACAACGCTGTGTCAGGTAGGCCAGCCCATCACTGGGCGTTGAATGCCTGCCCGTTCACATCCTTGCTGTCAGGCCCCATCAGGTAGAGGTAGACCGGCATGATTTCCTCAGGCAGCGGGTTGTCCTGAGGGTTCTCGCTCGGGTAGGCCTGCGCGCGCATGGCCGTACGCGTCGCGCCCGGGTTGATGCTGTTGGAGCGCACCGGCGCCACCCCTTCGAGCTCGTCTGCCAGGGTCTGCATCATGCCTTCGGTGGCGAACTTGGAGATGCCGTAGGCGCCCCAATAAGCGCGACCCTTGCGCCCGACACTGCTGCTGGTAAACACCACCGAAGCATCTTCGGACTGCTTGAGCAGCGGCAGCAGGGTGCTGGTGAGCATGAAGGTGGCATTGACGTTGATGTGCATGACGCGCATGAAGTTGTCGCCCGACAACTGCTCCATGGGCGTGCGTGGGCCGATGATCGAGGCGTTGTTGAGCAACCCGTCCAGGCGCCCGAACTGTTCCTCGATCATGACCGCCAGCTCGTCGTACTGATGGGCGAGGGCGGTTTCCAGGTTGAACGGGATCACCACAGGCTGGGGGTGCCCGGCCGCTTCGATCTCGTCATAAAGCGCATTGAGGTTCGCTTCGGTCTTGCCGAGCAGCAGCACCGTGGCGCCCAGGGCAGCGTAGGCCTTGGCCGCGGCGGCGCCGATGCCGCGCCCGGCACCGGTGACCAGGATGACCCGGCCTTTTAGCAGGTCGGGGCGGGCAGTGTATTCGAACATGTCAGATCCTTTGGCGTTAGCGGTGATCAGCAACCACAGAGGGCGCTGTCGATGACTTTACGCAGGTCCTGCGGGCTGTCCACCACCACATCGGCACCCCAGTTGTTGGGGTTGTCCTCGGGATGGATGTAGCCGAAGCGTACCGCTGCGGTGCGGGTGCCGGCATCGCGGCCGGATTCGATATCGCGCAGATCGTCACCGACGAACAGCACGCTGGCAGGGTCCAGCGCCAAGGTTTTGCAGGCCAGGATGAGCGGCTCGGGGTCGGGCTTGCTGTTCTTTACATGATCCGGGCAGATCAGCAAGGCCGACCGTTCAGCCAGCCCCAGGCGCTGCATGATCGGCTCGGCGAAGCGCACAGGCTTGTTGGTGACCACGCCCCACAACAGCTTGCCTCGCTCGATGTCCTCCAGCAGCTCGGCCATGCCGTCGAACAGGCGGGTATGCACGGCGCAGTCGCGCTGGTAGCGCTCCAGGAACTCCAGGCGCAAGGCTTCGAAACCTTCGGCCTGCGGGTCCATGGCGAAGGTGGCGGCCACCATGGCGCGCGCACCCCCGGAGATCACGCCCCGAATCAGCGCGTCGTCGACGGCCGGCAGGCCTCGATCGGTGAGCATGGCCTGGCAGATGGCGATGAAGTCGGGCGCCGTGTCCAGCAAGGTGCCGTCCATGTCGAAGAGTACCGCTCGCAGGCGCATGCTTATTCCTCGCGCAGGGTCTGGATCATGTAGTTGACGTCCACATCGCTGCTGAGCTTGTAGTGCTTGGTCAGCGGGTTGTAGGTCAGGCCGATGATGTCCTTGACCTCAAGGCCGGCGACGCGGCTCCAGGCACCCAGCTCGGAAGGGCGGATGAATTTCTTGAAGTCGTGGGTGCCGCGCGGGAGCATCTTGAGGATGTACTCGGCGCCGACGATGGCCAGCAGGTAGGCCTTGGGGTTGCGGTTGATGGTGGAGAAGAACACCTGGCCGCCTGGCTTGACCATGCGGTAGCAGGCGCGGATCACCGATGAGGGGTCAGGCACATGCTCGAGCATCTCAAGGCAGGTGACCACGTCGAAGGCACCTGGCATTTCTTCGGCCAGGGCCTCGGCCGTGACCTGACGGTATTCGACCTCCACACCCGATTCCAGCTGATGCAGGCGGGCGACGGCCAGGGGCGCCTCGCCCATGTCGATGCCGGTCACCGAAGCGCCGCGCAGGGCCATGGCTTCGCTGAGGATGCCGCCGCCGCAACCCACGTCCAGCACGTTCTTGCCAGCAAGGTGGGCGCGCTCGTCGATCCAGTTGACGCGCAGCGGGTTGATATCGTGCAGCGGCTTGAACTCGCTCTCGCGGTCCCACCAGCGGTGGGCCAGCGCTTCGAATTTTGCGATTTCAGCGCGGTCGACGTTGCTCATTGAACAGTCCTCAGAAACGTGGGAATCAGCTTCACGTGGCAAGCTGCAAGGTGCATGACATACAGACGGTGGCGTTGGCCCAAGCGTTCGCACGGCGTCAGGCTTGTCTTGTCAGACGCCATGAGCCTTTTGCCCGCAGAGCTTGCGGCAGCTTTCTGTGCGTGGCCTGGCAGGCCCACGCCAGAGAGCGGGCGTTGGTGGTGCTTCGGCCAGCGGCTCTGTGCCCAACCTTGCTTGTGCTGCCGGGTGTCTGCGGCGCGCAGCTTGCGCTCGAAAAGGCCGAAGTATACCCGAGCGCTCAGGGCGCCGGGTCGCTATAATCGCCGGCTTTTGATACGCGAACGACGGGGAGAGGTGATGCGCGAGCAACTTATGGCGGCCGAGAAGGTGACCGGAATCCGCTGGCAGGGCGGCGTTCTGCATCTGCTCGACCAGCGCCTGCTGCCATCCCAGGAGCACTGGCTAGCCTGCGACACGGTCGCGCAGGTGGCCACCGCCATTCGCGACATGGCCGTGCGTGGCGCATCGGCCATCGGTATCGTGGCGGCGTATGGGCTGGTCCTGGCCGCCGAGGAGCGCCTGGCCGAAGGGGGCGACTGGGAGATGGACCTCGAAGAGGATTTCTTGCTCCTGGCCGAGGCGCGCCCTACCGCGGCCAACCTGTTCTGGGCCCTGAACCGCATGCGCGAGCGCCTGCAACGCCTGCGTCCCGGCGAAGATGTGCTGGGTGCGCTGGAAGCCGAGGCGCTGGCCATTCACGAAAGCGATCGCGAGGCCAATCTGACCATGGCCCAGCACGGCACCGAGCTGATCCGCCGGCACCAGGGCAATGCCCAGACGCTGCTGACCTATGGCAATGCCGGGGCTTTGGCCAGCGGCGGTTTCGGAACGGCGCTGGGTGTGATTCGCGCAGGCTTTCTGGAAGGGATGGTGGAGCGGGTCTATGCCGGGGAAACTCGCCCGTGGCTGCAGGGTTCGCGGCTCACGGCCTGGGAGCTGGCCAACGAAGGCCTGCCGGTCACCCTGTGCGCCGATTCGGCCCTGGCGCACCTGATGAAGACCAAGGGCATCACTTGGGTCGTGGTCGGCGCTGATTGCATCGCTGCCAACGGAGATGTGGCCAGCAAGATCGGTACCTACCAACTGGCGGTCAGCGCCATGCACCATGGTGTGCGCTTCATGGTCGTGGCCCCGAGCAGCAGTATCGACCTGAACCTGGAAACGGGCGACGACATCCCGCTTGAAGAGCGCGAACCGGATGAACTGCTCGACTATGCCGGCACCCGGGTGGCGCCGCAGGTGGAGGTGTTCAATCCTGTCTTCGACGTGACCCCGGCGGACCTGATCGATGTGATCGTGACCGAGCGGGGCATCATCGAACGCCCGGATGCGGCCAAGCTGGCGCAGATGATGTGCCGCAAGCGTTTGCACTGAAGGGCGACACAGCAGTTGCGTTGCGCTCGACTGCCGGGCGTGACCCTCGGCAGGCGTTTTTCCATGCCTGGGCGCCCTGCCGGCACGCTGTCGAACGCGGGCCTGGTGGTGCTCGCGGCTTCCTTGCACCACGGCGCGGGCCCCTCGGCCTGGGCATGAATTCGCGGCCCGGCTGGCCGCTTGCCGCATCTCCCACTACCCCTGCCGTTGTGGTAATATCCGGCAGTTTCCAAGACCCCGCTGTGCGGCGGTCTTCATTGCGCAGATCCATGGCACAACTCATTGATTTGTCGTAAGTCGTCGCGGGCGAGTGCACTGCGGCGGCGAGCTTCGTTCGGCCCTTGATGGCGCTGCGAAGTTTCACCAGAAAAAGGAATCAGGCTTCTCATGGGCGAACTGGCCAAAGAAATCCTCCCGGTCAATATCGAAGACGAACTGAGACAGTCTTACCTCGACTACGCGATGAGCGTGATTGTCGGGCGAGCGCTGCCCGATGCGCGTGACGGCTTGAAGCCCGTGCATCGCCGCGTTCTCTTTGCGATGAGCGAACTGGGCAACGACTGGAACAAGCCGTACAAGAAATCCGCCCGTGTGGTCGGTGACGTGATCGGTAAGTACCACCCGCACGGCGACACTGCGGTCTACGACACCATCGTGCGTATGGCCCAGCCCTTCTCGCTGCGCTACCTGCTGGTCGACGGCCAGGGCAACTTCGGTTCGGTGGACGGCGACAACGCCGCGGCCATGCGATACACCGAAGTGCGCATGGCCAAGCTGGCGCATGAGCTGCTGGCCGACCTGCACAAGGAAACCGTCGACTGGGTGCCCAACTACGACGGCACCGAGCAGATCCCGGCGGTCATGCCGACGCGTATTCCCAACCTGCTGGTCAACGGTTCCAGCGGCATCGCCGTGGGCATGGCCACCAACATTCCGCCGCACAATCTGGGCGAAGTCATCGATGGCTGCCTGGCGCTGATCGATAACCCGGACGTCACCATCGATGAGCTGATGCAGCACATCCCCGGTCCTGACTTCCCTACCGCCGGCCTGATCAACGGCCGCCAGGGCATCATCGAGGCCTACCGCACCGGCCGTGGCCGCATCTACATGCGTGCCCGCTCCCAGATCGAAGACATCGACAAGGTGGGCGGTCGCCAGCAGATCGTCGTGACCGAGCTGCCGTACCAGTTGAACAAGGCGCGTCTGATCGAGAAGATCGCCGAACTGGTCAAAGAGAAGAAGATCGAGGGCATCACCGAGCTGCGCGACGAGTCCGACAAGGACGGCATGCGCATCGTCATCGAGCTGCGTCGCGGCGAGGTGCCGGAGGTGGTGCTCAACAACCTGTACTCGCAGACCCAGCTGCAGAGCGTGTTCGGCATCAACATCGTCGCCCTGGTCGATGGCCGTCCGCGCCTGCTCAACCTCAAGGACCTGCTCGAAGCCTTCGTGCGCCACCGCCGCGAAGTGGTTACCCGGCGCACCGTGTTCGAACTGCGCAAGGCGCGTGAGCGCGGCCACATCCTTGAAGGCCAGGCGGTTGCGCTGTCCAACATCGACCCGGTCATCGCGATGATCAAGGCCTCGCCCACGCCGTCCGAGGCCAAGGAAGCCCTGGTGTCCACCGCCTGGGAATCGAGTGCCGTGCAGGTCATGGTCGAACGTGCCGGCGCCGAGTCGTGCCGCCCGGCCGACCTGCCTGAACAGTATGGCCTGCGCGACGGCAAGTACTACCTCTCGCCAGAACAGGCTCAGGCCATCCTTGACCTGCGTCTGCACCGCCTAACTGGCCTGGAGCACGAGAAGCTGCTGGCCGAGTACCAGGAAATCCTGGAACAGATCGGTGAGCTGATCCGCATTCTCAACAGCGCCGAGCGCCTGATGGAAGTCATCCGCGAAGAGCTCGAAGCGATTCGCGCCGAGTACGGCGATGCCCGTCGCACCGAAATCCTCAATGCCAGCCACGACCTCAACTACGGCGACATGATCCCGGAAGAAGAGCGTGTGGTGACCATTTCCCATGGCGGGTATGCCAAGACCCAGCCATTGTCCGCCTACCAGGCCCAGCGCCGTGGCGGCAAGGGCAAGTCGGCCACCGGCGTGAAGGACGAGGACTACATCGAGCACCTGTTGGTGGCCAACAGCCACGCTACCCTGCTGCTGTTCTCAAGCAAGGGCAAGGTGTACTGGAAGAAGACCTACGAAATCCCCGAGGCGTCCCGCGCTGCCCGTGGTCGCCCGCTGGTCAACCTGCTGCCGCTGGAAGAGGGTGAGCGCATCACCGCCATGTTGCAGGTCGATCTTGAAGCCTTGCAGCAGAACGCCGACCTCGAAGAAGAACTCGAAGACGCCGATGACACCGTGCTCGAAGGCGAGCTGGTCGAAGTGGAGGAAGTGGACGAGGAAGAAGGCGACACCCCCGAGTGGGCGGCAGAGCCTACCGGCGCTTACATCTTCATGGCCACCGCCTCCGGCACCGTCAAGAAGACGCCGCTGGTCCAGTTCGCCCGTCCTCGCTCCAACGGCCTGATCGCCCTGAAGCTCAAGGAAGGCGACACCCTGATCGCGGCGGCCATCACCGATGGCGCCAAGGAAGTCATGATGTTCTCCGACGCCGGCAAGGTCATCCGCTTTGCCGAGAGCGTGGTGCGCGAAATGGGCCGTACCGCCCGTGGCGTGCGCGGCATGAAGCTGGGCAAGGGCCAGCAGATCATTTCGATGCTGATCCCGGAGTCCGGCGCGCAGATCCTTACCGCGTCCGAGCGTGGCTATGGCAAGCGTACCCCGCTGTCCAAGTTCCCGCGTCGCGGCCGTGGCGGCCAGGGCGTGATCGCCATGGGTACCAAGGGGCGCAACGGTTTGCTGATCGGCGCCATCCAGGTGCAGGAAGGTGAGGAAATCATGCTGATTTCCGATCAGGGCACATTGGTGCGTACCCGGGTCGGCGAGGTGTCCAGCCTGAGCCGTAACACCCAGGGTGTGACGCTGATCAAGCTGGCTTCCGACGAGACGCTGGTGGGCCTTGAGCGTATCCAGGAGCCGTCCGAGGAAGAGCTCGATGCGCTTATCGAGCTGGACGAGGAGGGCGTGGAGGCCCAGGCCCCTGACGAGCAAGATGCGGCGGGCGCCGAAGAGGCCCCGCAAGAGTAAGTGCGCTGAACCCGAACGGGGCGACCAAGGTCGCCCCGTTTGACTGATCAAGCCAGGCATTTGGCCTGCAAGGGCCCCAAGCAGGCCTGGGCCACCGAATTACGATGTTGTTCTATTTGGCAGAGCGAGAGTGGATGTGAGCAAACGAGCCTTTAACTTCTGCGCAGGCCCTGCCGCGCTTCCTGATGCCGTGCTGCAGCGCGCCCAGGCCGAGATGCTGGACTGGCACGGCAAGGGCCTGTCGGTCATGGAAATGAGCCACCGCAGCGACGACTACGTGGCCATCGCCGAGAAGGCCGAGCAGGACCTGCGTGACCTGCTGTCCATCCCCTCCAATTACAAGGTGCTGTTCCTGCAGGGCGGCGCCAGCCAGCAATTTGCCGAAATCCCGCTCAACCTGTTGCCAGAAGACGGCACCGCCGACTACATCGAGACCGGGATCTGGTCGAAAAAGGCCATCGAGGAAGCGCGCCGCTTCGGCAACGTCAACGTCGCTGCCAGCGCCAAGCCCTACGACTACCTGGCCATTCCTGGCCAGAACGAGTGGAACCTGACCGCCAACGCGGCTTACGTGCACTATGCGTCCAACGAGACCATCGGTGGCCTGCAGTTCGACTGGGTGCCACAGACCGGCGATGTGCCGCTGGTGGTGGACATGTCCTCCGACATTCTCTCGCGCCCCATCGACGTGTCGCAGTTCGGCCTGATCTACGCAGGTGCCCAGAAGAACATCGGCCCTAGCGGGCTGGTGGTGGTGATCGTGCGGGAAGACCTGCTGGGCCATGCCCGCAGCAGTTGCCCGACCATGCTCGATTACAAGGTCTCGGCAGACAATGGCTCGATGTACAACACGCCTGCGACTTACGCCTGGTACCTCTCAGGCCTGGTCTTCGAGTGGTTGAAGGAGCAGGGCGGCGTGGACGCCATGGAGCAGCGCAACCGTGCCAAGAAAGACTTGCTGTACGGGTTCATCGATGCCAGCGCGTTTTACAGCAACCCGATCAGCGTCAATGCCCGGTCGTGGATGAACGTCCCGTTCCGCCTGGCCGACGAACGCCTGGACAAGGCCTTCCTGGCCGGTGCCGACGCCCGTGGTTTGCTCAACCTCAAGGGCCACCGGTCGGTTGGAGGCATGCGTGCATCCATCTACAACGCCCTGGGCCTGGATGCGGTTGAAGCCCTGGTGGACTACATGGCTGAATTCGAGAAGGAGCACGGTTGATGTCCGAGCATGAACTGCAGGCGCTGCGTGTGCGCATCGACAGCCTCGACGAAAGGATTCTTGAGCTGATCAGCGAGCGTGCTCGCTGCGCTCAGGAAGTGGCCAAGGTCAAGACCGCGTCGCTGGCCGAGGGCGAGGCGCCGGTGTTCTACCGTCCCGAGCGCGAGGCTGCCGTGCTCAAGCGCGTGATGGAGCGCAACAAGGGGCCATTGGACAACGAGGAAATGGCGCGGCTGTTCCGCGAAATCATGTCCTCGTGCCTGGCACTGGAAGAGCCGCTCAAGATCGCTTACCTGGGCCCTGAAGGTACCTTCACCCAGGCCGCCGCCATGAAGCATTTCGGTCATGCCGTGGTCAGTCGTCCGATGGCGGCCATCGACGAGGTGTTCCGCGAAGTGGCAGCCGGGGCCGTGAACTTCGGCGTGGTGCCGGTGGAAAACTCCACCGAAGGCGCAGTCAGCCACACCCTCGACAGCTTCCTCGAGCACGACATGGTGATCTGTGGCGAAGTGGAGCTGCGTATTCACCACCACCTGCTGGTGGGCGAGAACACCAAGACCGACAGCATCAGTCGCATCTATTCCCATGCCCAGTCATTGGCACAGTGCCGCAAGTGGCTCGATGCCCATTACCCCAACGTCGAGCGTGTGGCGGTGTCGAGCAACGCCGAGGCTGCCAAGCGCGTCAAGGGTGAGTGGAACTCGGCGGCCATCGCAGGCGACATGGCGGCCAACCTGTACGGCCTGACCCGTCTTGCCGAGAAAATCGAGGACCGTCCGGACAACGCCACGCGATTCCTGATGATCGGCAACCAGGAAGTGCCGCCCACCGGGGACGACAAGACGTCGATCATCGTCTCGATGAGCAACAAGCCCGGTGCACTGCACGAGTTGTTGGTGCCGTTCCACCAGAATGGTATCGACCTGACCCGCATCGAGACCCGGCCTTCGCGCAGTGGCAAGTGGACCTATGTGTTCTTCATCGACTTCGTCGGCCATCACCGCGATCCGCTGATCAAGGCGGTGCTAGAGCAGATCAGCCAGGAGGCGGTGGCGCTGAAAGTGCTGGGGTCTTATCCGAAGGCGGTGCTTTGACGCGCAACCTTCCGGGTCGGTGCACGGCCCCGTAAGTCCTCATGGACTGCCTCGATTTTCGTACAGGGTTCATACCAGTGGTAAAAGCAGCAAACACCAAACCCGCCCCGATCATCGACCGCCTGGTGGTGGTCGGCCTCGGTCTGATCGGTGGCTCGTTCGCCAAAGGCCTGCGTGAAAGCGGCCTGTGCCGCGAAGTGGTCGGCGTCGACCTCGATGCGCCGTCGCGCAAGCAGGCCGTTGCCCTGGGCGTGGTCGACCGCTGCGAAGAGGACCTGGCCACGGCCTGCCTTGGCGCCGATGTGATCCAACTGGCCGTGCCAATTCTAGCCATGGAGAAAGTTCTGGCGCGCCTGGCCCGGCTCGATCTGGGTGAGGCCGTGATCACGGACGTTGGCAGTGCCAAGGGCAACGTCGTGCGCGAAGCGCGTTCGGTGCTTGGCGAGCGCTTGTCGCGTTTTGTGCCTGGCCACCCCATCGCTGGCTCCGAGCAGAGCGGGGTGGAGGCGTCCAACGCCAGCCTGTTCCGTCGGCACAAGGTCATCCTCACGCCGCTAGCCGAAACCGACCCTGCAGCGCTGGCCTTGGTCGATCGCCTGTGGCGTACGCTGGAGGCTGACGTTGAGCACATGCCGGTCGAGCGCCATGACGAAGTGCTGGCCGCGACCAGCCACTTGCCACACCTGCTGGCCTTCGGGCTGGTCGATTCGCTGGCCAAGCGCGATGAAAACCTGGACATCTTCCGGTACGCTGCGGGAGGTTTTCGCGATTTCACGAGAATCGCCGGTAGCGACCCGACCATGTGGCATGACATTTTTCTTGCCAACCGCGACGCTGTCCTGCGCACACTCGATACATATCGCAGTGATCTCGACGCCCTGCGCGACGCGATCGCTGAAGGGGACGGGCACCAGCTGCTGGGTGTTTTCACCCGCGCTCGGTTTGCCCGCGAGCATTTCAGTAAAATCCTGGCCCGCCGGGCCTATGTGGACGCTATGAACGCCAACGATCTGATTTTCCTGGCCCAACCCGGTGGCCGCCTGAATGGGCGAATCCGCGTACCGGGCGACAAGTCGATTTCCCATCGCTCGATCATGCTCGGCTCGCTGGCCGAAGGCACCACCGAGGTCGAGGGTTTTCTCGAAGGTGAAGATGCCCTGGCGACCTTGCAGGCTTTTCGCGACATGGGCGTGGTCATCGAAGGCCCTCATCAGGGTCGCGTGACCATCCATGGCGTCGGCCTGCATGGCCTTAAGCCGCCGCCTGGCCCGCTGTACGTGGGCAACTCCGGTACCTCGATGCGCCTGCTGTCGGGCCTGCTGGCCGGCCAGTCGTTCGACGTCACCATGACCGGCGACGCCTCGCTTTCCAAGCGTCCGATGAACCGAGTGGCCAACCCTCTGCGCGAAATGGGGGCTGTGGTCGAGACCGGTCCGGACGGCCGTCCGCCGCTGACCATCCGCGGCGGCAGCAAACTCAAGGCGCTGACCTACACCCTGCCGATGGCCAGTGCCCAGGTCAAATCCTGCCTGCTGCTGGCTGGCCTGTACGCCGAAGGCAAGACCACCGTCACCGAGCCTGCGCCGACCCGTGATCACACCGAGCGCATGCTGCGCGGCTTCGGCTATTCGGTCGAAACCAACGGCCCGGTCGCTTCGCTGCAAGCTGGCGGCAAGCTGACCGCGACTCGCATCGAAGTGCCAGCGGACATTTCGTCGGCAGCGTTCTTCCTGGTGGCGGCGTCCATTGCCGAGGGTTCGGAGCTGGTGCTCGAACATGTCGGCATCAACCCCACCCGTACCGGCGTCATCGACATCCTGCGCCTTATGGGTGGCGATATCACCCTGGAAAACCAGCGTGAAGTCGGTGGTGAGCCGGTGGCCGACCTGCGCGTGCGCGGTGCCAAGCTCAAGGGCATCGATATCCCTGAAGAGCTGGTGCCGCTGGCCATCGATGAGTTCCCCGTGCTGTTCGTTGCCGCTGCCTGCGCTGAAGGGCGTACCGTGCTGCGCGGTGCCGAAGAACTGCGGGTTAAAGAGTCCGACCGCATCCAGGTGATGGCCGACGGCTTGATCACCCTGGGCATCCAGTGTGAGCCCACCCCCGATGGCATCATCATCGACGGCGGGCAACTGGGCGGTGGTGAGGTGCACGGGCACGGTGACCACCGCATCGCCATGGCCTTCAGCGTCGCATCGCTGCGCGCTAGCGCGCCGATTCGTATCCATGACTGCGCCAACGTCGCCACCTCGTTCCCCAACTTCCTGTCACTGTGCGCTGAGGTTGGCATCCGCGTGGCCGAAGAGGGCAAGTCGTGAGCGCCTTGACGCCGGTCATCACCATTGATGGACCCAGTGGTTCCGGCAAAGGGACCGTGGCCGGTCTGATGGCACGCGAGCTGGGTTGGCGGCTGCTGGATTCGGGCGCGCTGTACCGTCTGCTGGCCTTCAATGCCAGCAACCACGGCGTGGACCTGACCAATGAGGAACTGCTGACCCAACTTGCCGCCCATCTGGATGTGCAATTCATTGCCGCCGAGCCCGGTAAACTGCAGCAGATCATTCTCGAGGGTGAGGATGTCAGCAACGTGATCCGCACCGAAACCGTCGGTGCCGGCGCTTCGATGGTCGCTTCGCTGCCTGCGGTGCGTGATGCACTGCTGGTGCGCCAGCGCGCCTTTCGCGAGGCGCCAGGCCTGATCGCCGACGGTCGTGACATGGGCACGGTGGTGTTTCCGGACGCGCCGCTGAAGGTGTTTCTGACCGCCAGTGCCGAGGAACGTGCCCGCCGCCGTTACCTTCAGTTGAAGGGCAAGGGTGAAGATGTTAGTCTGTCGAGTCTGCTGGATGAGATTCGTGCGCGTGACGAGCGCGACACCCAACGTGCAGTGGCCCCGCTAAAACCTGCGGCCGACGCCATTCAGTTGGACTCAACCGAGTTGTCCATCGAGCAGGTGTTGCAACGTATCAGGAGCGAGCTCGCCTTGCGCGATCTCCTCTGATAACCAGGAAGGCAGGCAGGGGCACCAGTCAACGTCCTGCCCGCTTTCCTTTATCTAAACGAAACCCACATTGTCTGGAATGTGGCGATGGGCGTCTGTTTCGCCCGAATCTACAGGAATTAAAATGAGCGAAAGCTTTGCAGAACTCTTTGAAGAAAGCCTGAAAACCCTCAATCTTCAGCCGGGTGCGATCATCACCGGTATCGTTGTCGACATCGACGGCGACTGGGTTACCGTACACGCTGGCCTGAAGTCCGAGGGCGTCATCCCGCTCGAGCAGTTCTACAACGAAGCTGGCGAGCTGACCATCAAGGTCGGTGACGAAGTGCACGTTGCGCTGGACGCGGTCGAAGACGGCTTTGGCGAAACCAAGCTGTCCCGTGAAAAAGCCAAGCGCGCCGAGTGCTGGATTGTTCTGGAAGCAGCTTTCGCCGCCGAAGAAGTGGTCAAGGGCGTTATCAACGGTAAGGTTAAGGGCGGCTTCACTGTCGACGTTAACGGCATCCGTGCGTTCCTGCCGGGCTCCCTGGTTGATGTCCGCCCAGTGCGCGACACCACCCACCTGGAAGGCAAAGAGCTGGAATTCAAGGTCATCAAGCTCGACCAGAAGCGCAACAACGTTGTCGTTTCCCGTCGCAGCGTGCTGGAAGCCGAGAACTCCGCCGAGCGCGAAGCCCTGCTGGAAACCCTGCAGGAAGGCCAGCAAGTCAAAGGTATCGTCAAGAACCTCACCGACTACGGCGCATTCGTGGACCTGGGCGGTATCGACGGCCTGCTGCACATCACCGACATGGCTTGGAAGCGTATCAAGCACCCATCGGAAATCGTTAACGTTGGCGACGAAGTCGACGTACGCGTTCTGAAGTTCGACCGCGAGCGCAACCGCGTTTCGCTGGGTCTGAAGCAGATGGGCGAAGATCCGTGGGTAGCTATCACTGCCCGTTACCCAGAAGGTACTCGCGTACAGGCTCGCGTAACCAACCTGACCGACTACGGCTGCTTCGCTGAGCTGGAAGAAGGCGTTGAAGGTCTGGTACACGTTTCTGAAATGGACTGGACCAACAAGAACATCCACCCGTCGAAAGTCGTTCAGGTTGGCGACGAAGTGGAAGTCATGGTTCTGGACATCGACGAAGAGCGTCGTCGTATCTCCCTGGGCATCAAGCAGTGCAAGTCCAACCCATGGGAAGACTTCTCCGGCCAGTTCAACAAGGGTGACAAGATCACCGGTACCATCAAGTCGATCACCGACTTCGGTATCTTCATCGGTCTGGACGGCGGCATCGACGGTCTGGTTCACCTATCCGACATCTCCTGGAACGAAACCGGCGAAGAAGCCGTACGTCGTTTCAAGAAGGGCGACGAGCTGGAAACCGTCATCCTGTCGGTCGATCCAGAGCGCGAGCGCATCTCCCTGGGCATCAAGCAGCTGGAAGACGATCCGTTCTCCAACTTCGTTGCTGTCAATGACAAGGGCGCTATCGTCAAGGGCATCGTGAAAGATGTTGACGCCAAAGGTGCCATCGTCACCCTGGCCGACGACATCGAAGCCACTCTGAAAGCTTCCGAAATCAGCCGTGACCGCGTTGAAGACGCGCGTAACGTTCTGAAGGAAGGCGAAGAGATCGAAGCCAAGATCATCAGCGTTGACCGCAAATCGCGTGTCATCAGCCTGTCGATCAAGTCCAAGGACGACGCTGAAGAGCGTGAAGCCATCCAGAGCCTGAAAAACGCTCCGGAAGCGGCTGCCGATACCACCATGGCTGCGCTGCTGCGCGAAGCAATGGCCAAGCAGAACTGAGTTCTGTTTGATCGGTAGAAAGGGCGACCCTCGGGTCGCCCTTTTTTATGGGCGTTATCTGCGCCTGCTTGGGGTGTGACCCTACGTTTTTCGTGGTTGAACTCGCTTGCCTCAACCCGCTAAGGTCCCGACCTTGATTTTCGAGAGACAACCATGGGCTATCTGATCATCGTCGCGCTTATCCAGGCGTTCTCTTTCAGCTTGATAGGCGAGTATCTGGCCGGTCACGTCGACAGTTATTTTGCCGTGCTTGCCCGCGTGGTGCTGGCGGGCTTGGTCTTTCTGCCGTTGACCCGATGGCGGCAAGTAGAACCGCGCTTTGTGCGCTCGATGCTGCTGATAGGCGCCTTGCAGTACGGCATCACCTACGTGTGCCTTTACTTGAGCTTTCGCGTGCTCAGCGTACCCGAGGTGTTGCTGTTCACCATTCTTACACCGCTGCACGTGACTCTGATCGAAGACGCCATGAATCGGCGGTTCAACCCATGGGCGCTGGTGGCAGCGCTGGTGGCTGTGGCCGGAGCTGCGGTGATTCGCTTCGACAGCATCAGTGGCGAATTTTTCATGGGCTTCCTGTTGCTGCAGTTGGCCAACTTCACGTATGCCGCGGGCCAAGTGTTGTATCGGCATCTAGTTGCCCGGTTCCCCAGCGACCTGCCGCACTATGCACGGTTTGGCTATTTCTACCTGGGGGCGCTGTTGGTGGTCCTACCGGCGTTCGTGTTGTTCGGCAACAGCGCACACCTGCCCAGCACCCCGGTGCAATGGGGCGTCTTGGTGTTTCTGGGGCTGTGCCCCACGGCGCTGGGCCTGTACTGGTGGAACAAGGGGGCTTGCCTGGTATCGGGTGGCACACTTGCCGTCATGAACAACCTGCACGTGCCGGTGGGGCTGCTGCTCAACCTGCTGATCTGGAATCAGCATGAACCGCTTGGACGGCTTCTGGCAGGCGGTGCCATTATTCTGGGATCTGTATGGCTAAGCCGTTTCAGTGGACGGGCACAAGCTCCGATGCCCGGCAAAGCCTGACATGCATACCGTTTTCGTGATTGTTGCACCGATCTTCGCCTTGATCATCGTCGGCTACCTGTGCCGCCGCACCAACAAATTGGGCGACAAGGCGGCGGCCGAAATCAACAAGATGGTGGTCTGGTTGTGCCTGCCGGCCTTGCTGTTCAAGGTCACCGCCACGGCCACCTGGGCCGAAATCTGGCACCCTGGGTTCATCGCCGCATTTGGCGCCGGGGCGCTGGGGATGTTTGCGATTACCCTGCTGTGGCGGCTGCGTGGCGGCCATGGATTAGTGGCGTCGAGCATCGATGGGCTGAGTGCCGGCTACGCCAATACCGGCTACATCGGCATTCCCTTGTGCCTGCTGCTGTTCGGTCAGCCTGGCTTGCAGCCAGCGCTGATTTCGTCGTTGATCGTGGTCTGCCTGGTATTTGCTCTGTCGCTGATGTTGATCGAGATCGGCTTGCAGGATGAGCCCGAGGTCGGCCGCGCCGTGGGCCTGGTGCTCAGGGCACTGGCCAAGAACCCGCTAGTCGTCGCGCCGCTGGCAGGTGCAGCGTGGGCCATGACCGGGCTGGGGCTGGCCGAACCGGTGATGCACTTGCTCGACATGCTCGCATTGGCCACCACGCCCTGTGCATTGGTGTCGCTCGGAGCATTTCTGGCAGAGAAACAGCCGCGCGCACAGGCCAGCCCCTGGCCGCTGGTAGTGTTGAAATTGGTCGGCCAGCCGGCGCTGACGTGGGTGCTGGCCTACAAGGTGTTTCACCTGCCCGAGATGTGGGCCGCCTCGGCCGTGCTGCTGGCCGCGCTGCCCACCGGTACTGGGCCGTTCATGCTGGCGGAGTACTACAACCGGGATGCGGGGTTGATATCCAGGACCATTCTCTGGTCAACGGTAGTCTCGCTGCTCACCTTGACGGCGCTGCTGTACATATTGGGGTATGCGCAGTGAATGAGCGATTCAAACGTTTACAGATTCGGGTCGCGTTCAGCAAGACGCTGGCCGGGCCCAGAACGCTGAGGTGAGGCGCTGGTCCAGAACGCCTCACCGACATCGCTACTGGACCGTCGGGCAGGCCGCTAGCGCGCCAGCAGCCAGATCATGACCACCACGATTACCACGCCAGCCACGAACACCCAGCGGGACCGGCTGTGTTCCCGTGGCTGCGTCTGGGCGTGTGGCCGGGTGTGCGTCTGCGCCTTGTCAGGTTCAGCGAATCGCGCCTGCTGGGCAGGGGCTTGCGGCGCTGCCAGCGGTGCCTCTTCCCCGCGCAACAGTCGCACCAGTCGCGGCCATCCTGCCTGCTCGGCCAATTGCAACGGCGTTTGCCCCAACGGGTTGAGCGCCGAGGTGTCGGCCCCGTGCTCAAGCAGAGCACTCACCACCGGGTAGTTGCCCGCCAACGTCTCGCGGTGCAGCAGCAACCAACCGCCCTCATCGGGATCGGTGACCATGGCAGGGTGTTGCACCAGTGCATCGTGCACCTGCGCCACCATGTTCACGGCCATGGGATGGTCAGCCTCTTCCAGCTGCTTGAGCGCTTGTGCGTCGGCCGGCGTATCCAGAGCCCGCGAGAGCAACACCTGGGATTGCCCTTTGGGCGCCGGTACGAGCGCCACGAAGCCGGGCTCAGCAAATTGCAGGCCCCAGGCCGCATCGTGTTCAGCACGTTCGGCTGCGGGCATCTCGCTGCGCATCGCATCGATGGTGAAGCCTCCATAGACCTCGCCGGCAGACACGTACATCCAGTCGGTGAGCGCCGAAAACGGCAGCGTCACCCGCTGCGATGCATCGAAGCCCGTGGCCCATTCCGGTTCGTTGAGCAGCATGCCGCTGATCGAGACGCCGTCGAACGCCACCTCGCTGAGCCACATGTTCTCCACGGTTGGCAGTTCCGGATCATCACCGTGGACCGGAAAAGCCATCTTCACGGCGGCCATGTCCAGGCCCTTGATAATCCGGCGTGCCTCCCAGGAAAGCTCGCGCCAGAAAAACTTGAACGTGGCCTGCGCATTGGCGATGGCGGTTTGAAGGGCAGGGCTGTTGTCGTCGGCCGGGTAGATGATTTGCTCGGTCATAGGGTACATCCGTGTGAGTGCGTGTTGATGACGAGGGGTATCAGGGTCATCAGACCGAAGAGCACGGGGCTGGTTCGAGGGGCTTGCGAGCCTTGAGCTCAGCCTCCCTGCTCAAGCCTCGCTCATTTCCTCAACCCGCCGCGACATCGGCGCCTGTACGGGCGCAACATGCCCGGCCAGGCCAACGCGCATATCGTTGCCACTGGGCTGCTGATACAAGCTCAACCCAAACTCCGGCAACACCGCCAGCAGGTAATCGAAAATATCCCCCTGAATGCGCTCGTACTCGGCCCACACCGTGGTGGTGGTGAAGCAGTAGATCTCCAGCGGCACGCCTTCTGCCGTGGTCTGCATCTGGCGGACCATGCAGGTCATGTTCGCGTGTACGTCCGGGTGGTTTCTCAGGTAGGCCAGTGCGAAGGCGCGGAAGGTGCCGATGTTGGTCAGCTTGCGCCGGTTGGCCGAGAGTTCCGCCACCGGCCCCAAGGCTTCGTTCCAGCTTTGCAGCTCCTGACGTTTGCCGGCCAGGTAGTCACCCAGCAGGCGTACCTGACTCAGGCTCTGCTCCTCTTCACGGGTCAGGAAACGGACCCCGGCCGCGTCGATGAACAGGCTGCGCTTGATGCGCCGGCCGCCTGATTGCTGCATGCCACGGTAGTTGCGGAACGATTCGCTCATCAGGCGCCAGGTGGGGATGGAGACGATGGTCTTGTCGAAGTTCTGCACCTTGACCGTGTGCAGGGTAATGTCCACCACATCGCCATCGGCGCCGACCTGGGGCATTTCGATCCAGTCGCCGACGTGCAGCATGTCGTTGCTGGTCAGCTGCACGCTGGCCACGAATGACAAGAGCGTGTCCTTGTACACCAACAGCAGCACGGCTGACATCGCGCCCAGGCCTGACAGCAGTAGCAACGGTGAACGGTCGATAAGGGTGGCGACGATAACGATGGCCGCAAAGATCCACAGCATCATCTTGGCCAGTTGCACATAGCCCTTGATGGAGCGTGTGCGGGCGTGCTCGGTGCGGGCATAGATGTCGAGCAGGGCATCGAGCAGGCACGACAGGGCCATGGTCATGAACAGCAGCGTGAAAGCCAACGCCAGGTTGCCCAGAAAGTGCTGGGCGGTGTCGGACAACTCTGGCACCAGCTTGAGCCCGAACTGCAGGACCAGCGACGGTGTGGTCTGCGCCAGGCGGTGGAAAACCTTGTTGTGCCGCAGGTCGTCGAGCCATTTCAGGGCAGGCTGGCGTGCCAGCAGGCGAGCGCCGTGCAGCACCAGAAAGCGCGCCAGGCGTCCTAGAATCAGCGATATCACCAGCAGTACGGCCAGGCCGATGGCGGCGTGCAGCATGGGGTGTTGGTCGAGGGTACCCCACAGGTCGAGGGAGTCGCGCCAGAAGCGTTGGATGTCCATGGGCTTGCTTACAGTCTTGTTGCCAAACGAGGCGTTATTAGAACGCGGATGGGCAGCCCCATGCCAAAAGAAATTCGGCTAAATCGCTAGAAAACGTTACCCTATGCAGCTGATTTCCGTACTTGCCTGAGGTTACCTCCGTGTTCTCCCAATTCGCCTTGCACGAACGCCTGCTCAAAGCCGTGGCCGAGCTTAACTTCGTCGAGCCTACCCCGGTGCAGGCCGCCGCCATTCCCCTGGCGCTGCAAGGGCGGGACCTGCGTGTCACCGCGCAGACCGGCAGTGGCAAGACGGCGGCGTTCGTTCTGCCGCTGCTCAATCGTCTGGTCGATCTGCGCGAGCGCCGTGTGGAGATTCGCGCGCTGATCCTGCTGCCCACCCGTGAGCTGGCACAGCAGACCCTCAAGCAGGTGCAGCTGTTCTCGCAGTTCACTTACATCAAGTCGGGCCTTGTGACCGGCGGCGAAGACTTCAAGGAACAGGCCGCCATGCTGCGCAAGGTGCCGGACGTGCTGATCGGCACGCCGGGCCGTTTGCTCGAGCAGCTCAACGCCGGCAACCTCGACCTGTCCCACGTCCAGGTGCTGATTCTGGACGAAGCCGACCGCATGCTCGACATGGGCTTTGCCGAGGACATGGAACGCCTGTGCAAGGAATGCGAAAACCGCGAGCAGACCCTGCTGTTCTCGGCCACTACCGGCGGCGCGGCGTTGCGCGACATGATCGGCAAGGTCCTGAAAGACCCTGAGCACCTGATGCTCAACAGCGTATCGCAGCTGGCCGAGGGCACCCGCCAGCAGATCATCACGGCCGACCATGACCAGCACAAAGAGCAGATCGTGCAATGGCTGCTGGCCAACGAAACCTTCGACAAGGCGATCATCTTCTCCAATACCCGCGCCATGGCTGACCGTATCTATGGCCACCTGGTCGCCAAGGACGTCAAGGCATTCGTGCTGCATGGCGAGAAGGACCAGAAAGACCGCAAGCTGGCCATCGAGCGCTTCAAGCAGGGCAGCTCCAAGGTGCTGGTCGCCACCGACGTGGCCGCGCGCGGCCTGGACATCGACGGCCTGGACTTGGTCATCAACTTCGACATGCCACGCAGCGGCGATGAATACGTGCACCGTGTGGGTCGTACCGGGCGCGCCGGGGGCGAAGGCCTGGCGATCTCGCTGATCACCCATAACGACTGGAACCTGATGTCCAGCATCGAGCGCTACCTCAAGCAGCAGTTCGAGCGCCGGGTCATCAAGGAAGTCAAAGGCACCTATAGCGGGCCCAAGAAAGTCAAGGCGTCTGGCAAAGCTGCCAGCACCAAAAAGAAGAAGACGGACAAGAAAGGTGGCGACAAGAAGGCCAGTGCCAAGCGCAAGCCTACGGCCAAGCCAAGGGCCAACGCACCGTTGACCAGCTCCGATGGGCTCGCACCGTTGAAGAAGCGCAAGCCGTCGGCCGAGTAAGGCCCGGTGCCTGTGCCAGGGCAGCGCTCAGCGCCGCCCTGGCAGTTACCGTCCTGGCGTCATCCTGCCTTTTTTTCGGCCGCTTTCAATTCCTTGATACGCGTGTCGATCAACTGACACTTGTCCGGCAAGTCCTTGCTGGCGGTGCCCAACTGCATGCCTTGCAGTTCCTCATTCATTTCCTTGGCCTTCGTCGGGTTCTGTTCGGTCAGTTGAGCCACCAGCCCAGCCAGTTCCTCGCGTTTTTGCGTCGCTTCTTCGGGCGTGCATGCCCAGGCGGGCAACGCGCTGAACAGTGTGACCAGGCATGTGATACGCAGCAGTGGTTTCATCCTTTGCTCCTCCGGCGTGGTTGATGGACGGTTGAGGCGCGGCGAGCCGATTGGTTCACGATCAGGGATAAGTGGCCAGGGTTCGGTGTGGCTTATTGCAGCTAAAGCACGTGACCTCCAGGCCATTTGCGTGGAACGTGCGCGGACTTGGAAGGTCCCAAGCCTGTGTACATCCTCGACGCACACCAGGAGGTAATCGCATGCGTACCATCTACAACTGGGACCTGATCGAACGCTTGTTGCATGAAGTGCAGAACGGCAGTGGGCAGAACTTCACACCCCGCCCTTATGCCGAAGCGCATGCCGCTGACCTGGCGGCCAAGGGTGAACCCGTCGGTGACCTGGATCGCCTCAAAACCCAAGCCTGCGAATACGAGAAGCTGCTTCTGGAGCGAGGCTATATTCAAAGCCGCCCGGAAGAGGAGGGTGGTAACGGCGAGAACTTCGTGCTGACCGAGCGAGGGTCGCGCCTGATGAGCCTGATCGACAGCAGCATTCCAGGCTTCGAACACCCGCGGCAAGTGCTGGATGATCAGGATGATGCGCTGGATGAAAGCACCTTTGAACACGTCTCGTCCAAGGCGCAGATTGCCGGTGGTGCCATTTAAAGCTGGCCAGCGAGGCATGCGTGAATTGATAATCCCGTGTCCCTTTTTTCAGGTGAATCACTGCGCATGCCTTTGCACCGTCTCGAGGTCCGCCGATGAGCGTGGCCCGCAAGAACCCCGATGCCTTTGCGTTTCAGGTCATGGTGGTGCTTTGCCTGATCTGGGGCAGCCAGCAGGTGCTGATCAAAACGGCCGCCGTGGACATTGCCCCAGTGATGCAGGCAACCCTGCGCAACTGCATCGCTGCGGTGCTGGTCGGGCTGATGATACTGTGGCGCGGCGACTGGAAACAGGTAGGGGGGACTTGGCGAGCAGGTGTGTTGGCGGGCGGATTGTTCGGACTCGAGTTTCTGTTCATCGCCGAAGGACTCAAGCTGACCACGGCCGCTCACATGTCGGTGTTCTTGTACACAGCGCCCATCTTCACCGCCCTTGGCCTTCATTTCATGCTGCCCAGCGAACGGCTGAGACTGTTGCAATGGCTAGGCATACTGCTGGCGTTCGCGGGCATTGCACTGGCCTTTGTGGGTGGGACCTCATGGGCCGAGATGGACGGGCGCACCTTGCTGGGGGATGCCTTTGGGGTACTCGCCGGCTTGGCATGGGGCGCGACCACGGTCGTAGTCAGGGGGTCGCGGCTTTCCGAGGCACCAGCAACCCTTACCCTGTTCTATCAGCTAGCGGTAGGTTTTGTCGGCTTACTGCTTATTGGGCTGATCACGGGGCAGGCCGGCGATGTGGTCATGACGCCGCTGGCGATTGGGAGCGTGTTGTTCCAAGGCGTAATCGTCTCGTTCATCAGTTACCTGACTTGGTTCTGGCTGCTGCGCAAGTACCTGGCATCGAACCTGGCTGTGTTTTCATTCATCACGCCCCTGTTCGGCGTCACCTTCGGAGTGTTGATCCTGGGCGAACCGCTGACCGTGAACTTCGTGCTTGGCGCTGTGCTGGTGCTCGTGGGCGTGGTTCTGGTAAGTGCCGAACCCTGGGTACGGCAGCAACTGCGCAAATGGGTCGGGTAAGGCCAGAACCTAGCAGTAACATAGGGAAACGATTGACGGTGCCAGGAAATCCCCCAAGCGGCTTGATCGGCGTCACAATCACCCCCATGTGTAAGATCAGACGTAGGCGTCAGCCCATACATGCGGCTATGATCTGTATAAGGCAACGCCAAACTGATTCGCCGATAGGCTTACCCGTAAAGGGGGCATTATGAATAAAGCACTGTACAACTGGCTCCACGACCTCGGGGTTGCCTTGGGTTTGATTCCGCCGCCCTTGCAGCCGGTGCCCATCCCGACTGATGAAAAGCAGCGCCCCCGTCAGCCACGCCGCCGCTGAGCGAGCAAAGGCCGCTCTACCTTTCGGGGCAGAGCGGCTTCTTTGTTCCAATTAGGCGTTTTTGTTCCTTGGCGCACCCGCTCTAGGGCTCTGGCTGTTCATAGCAGCCTTCGGCAGCACTGATCGAGCCCTGCTTCTCCCTCAGTGATATCCCCTTTTCGCCCACTCATCCCCGCCCTTTGCGACCTGTTTCAGCCTGCTGCGACACTGGCGTAAACATTGCGTTGATGTATTTCGTCAGGATGCAATAATTTCCTGCGGCTACGGCCTCCTATTTGAAAGCGCTCTGCTACATATCAACTTTGCGCCTACTTTTCTCCCATTTTCATCCTGCAAGGATCGCCGAAGATGCGCACGAACTTGCCCGTCACCGAGCATGAAAGAACCTTCCCCGGTGACCAGCGCCTGATCTCGACCACCGATCTCGATAGCCGAATCACCTACTGCAACGAAGCGTTCGTGGCCATCAGTGGCTTCACTTATGACGAACTGGTAGGTCAGCCCCACAATTTGGTACGTCATCCGGACATGCCCGCCGCGGTGTTTGGCCATATGTGGGACACCATCAAGCAGGGCAAGCCCTGGATGGGTATCGTCAAAAACCGAGCAAAGAACGGTGACTATTACTGGGTCAGTGCCTACGTCACACCCATCTACGAACAAGGCCGCGTCAGTGGTTACGAGTCAGTGCGTTCAGTGCCCAGCCGCGCGCAGATCGCCCGTGCCGAGCGCCTGTATGCCCGCCTGCGCAGTAACCGTGCGCCGTTGCCGTGGGTAGCACGTGTGGGCCAACGCCTGGGGACTGGCTGGCCGCTTGCCGCCGCCGGAGCGCTATCGGCGTTCGCCTACGCCAGCCTGCCGGCCTACGCTGCACTGGCGGTATTGATGACCAGCCTGCTGCTGGCCTGGTACGTCATCGAGCGCCAGCACAGCCAAGCCATACAGCGCACGTTGGCTGCACACCCCAGGGCCTTCACCAGCCCGCTGGTGGCGCTGACCTATAGCGCCAGCCCCGGGCTGCATGGGCAAATGGATCTGGCCATTCTGAGTGAAGAAGCGCGCTTGCAAACCGCCTTGACCCGGCTTGAGGATGCAGGCGTGGGGGTAAAGGACCGGGCTTCACAATCCTCTAAACTGTCAGACACACAGGCCTCGATGCTTGACCGTCAACGCAGTGAAACGGATCAGTCCGCCACTGCCATCGCCGAGATGGCGGCAACCATCCAGCAGGTCACGCAGAACGTCCAGAGCACGGCCCATGCCGCCGGCGACGCCGATCAATTGGCTCAGCGCGGCAGTGAGCTGGCCCAGCAGAGCCTGCATGCGATGGACAGCATGAGCGATGCGGTCAGTGATATTGGCCAGGCCGTCAACGCACTCGCCCAGCAGACCCAGTCCATCGGCAGCGTGGTCGATGTGATCACAGCCATTGCCGAGCAGACCAACCTGCTGGCACTTAACGCTGCCATCGAAGCGGCCCGTGCGGGAGAGCAGGGGCGGGGGTTTGCCGTGGTGGCCGACGAGGTCCGTTCGCTGGCCCAGCGCACCCGCACTTCGACCGAGGAAATTCATCAGATCATCGCCACCCTGCGCGCGGGCACCGAGCGGGCAGTGAGCTCCGCCGGCCACGGCGAGCGCATCGCGCGCGACAGCAGGCAAAGCGTTGAGGCCGTGCAGAACGCGCTGGTCGGCATCGCCCAGGCGGTCAGCAGGATCACAGGCATGAGCCAACAGATGGCTGCTGCTTCCGAACAGCAAAGCCATGTGGCTGAAGACATCAACCAGCAGATCACGCGCATCGCCCAGTTGTGCGACCAAAGCGCTGGGCAGGCACGGCAAGGCGCGCAGATCAGCCAGGACCTCGAACGCATGGCCGACTATCTCTACGGCCTGGCCGAGCGCTTCAATCGCTGATCGCCCACACCTGCGCGGGGCACGCTTTGGGCTGAAGGCGTGCCGGTTGATCTGCGGTTCTGTGGCACACTGCGCGGCCAAGGAGACCTCATGTCCAGACCCCGCTGCGAGCGCTGCCTGCGCCCCCTCGACCATTGCCTCTGCGCCTTGATACCTGCGATCGGCAGCAGGACCCGCGTGTTGCTGTTGCAGCACCCAAGCGAAGCGTCCCATGCGCTGAACACGGCTCGCCTGGCAGCGCTAGGCTTGATCAATGCGCAGCTGCACGTGGGTGAGGTATTCGACGACCTGGACCGATGGCTGGCAATGCCGGGTTACCGGCCAGTGGTGTTGTTTCCGGGCGAGGGGGCGCAAGCGCTCGGGCCTTACACGCAGACCGACGACACACCGTTGTTGCTGGTCGTGCCGGACGGTACCTGGCGCAAGGCGCGCAAGCTGATGTATCTCAATCCGCTGCTGGCGGCTCTGCCGAAGGTCACCTTGGGGAATGTGACGCCGTCACGCTATCGTCTGCGCAAGGCGCCCGAGGCAGGCGCGCTTTCGACCATCGAGGCGGTGGTGCAGGCCTTGAACGTGCTGGAGTACCCTGCCAGCTTCGACGCGGTGCTGGCGCCGTTCGAGGCCCTGATCGAAGGGCAGATCCAAGCCATGGGTGCCGGCACCTACGAGCGCAATCATCACAAGGATACAGGGGCGCCCTGAGCGACGCCCCGGTCTGGTCAGCGCATCTCGGGCAGATGAGCTTCAGTGCGCACTTCGGTGGCTGCGTAGGCGTCAGGCGGTAGCGAGATGCGCTGCTTGCTCAACAGCTCGCCCATGGTGGCCAGTACCCGGTAGCGGGAATAGGCTTCGGTGTAGCGCACCTCGGTGTAGCGACGGTCCGCGTTGTACAGCTCGTTCTCACTGTCGAGCACGTCCAGCAGGGTACGTTGGCCCAGACCGAACTGGTCCTGGTAGGCGGCGCGCACCCGTTTGGTGGTGTCGGCGTACTCGCGCGCGGTAGGCAGCTGCTTGCTGGCGTTGTTCAAGGCGTTCCAGGCCAGGCTCAGGTTTTCGGTCAGCTCGCGCAGTGCATTGTTGCGAATGTCCATGGCCTGGTTGATCTTGTGCGCGTCGGAGTTCAGGCGGGCCTTGTCGCTGCCGCCGCGGAACAGGTTGTAGTTCATCTCAACGCCTGCCTGCCAGTCGTTGTTGCTGTGGCCTTTTTCACCGCCGGTATTGTTGTTGGCACCGGTGGCCAGAATGGCATCAAAGCGCGGGTAGAAGGTCGACTTGGCAACCTTGTACTGCTCTTCGGCGGCGTTCACGTCCGCCTGGGCCGACTTGATGTAAGGGTTGTTCTGGCGCATGCCTTCGCGTGCTTCTTCCAGCGTTGCTGGCATTTGCACGGCGACCGCTTGCGGATCTTCCAGCTCATCCGGTACACGGCCCACGACACTGAAGAAGTTGGCTTCGGCATCGGCCAGGTCCACCTCGGCGGTATCGAGGTTGTTCTCCGCCAGGGCGCGACGAGCACGGGACTGGTCCAGGTCAGCTGTACTGCCGACACCCCGTTCGTTGCGCAGGCCGATCTGGTCGTTCACCCGCAGGTGGGCTTGCAGGTTGTTCTTGGCCAGGCTTACCAGTTCGCGGCGCTTGAGCACTTCCAGGTACACCTCGATGGCGCGCAAGGCAACGTCCTGAGCCACTGCCTGGGTGTAGTACGCACGGGAGGTGGAGACCGCTTGGGTGCGGCCCACTTCGCTGGAGGTGTTGAAGCCATCGAAGATCATCTGCCGCAGGCGCAGGTCGGCCTGGGAATAGTTGAGGGTTTCCTTGCCACGTCGTCCGTCAGTACCACGCGTGTTGGCGTTGTCCGAGCGCTGGCGACCGTAGCCCGCTACCAGGTCGACGGATGGGTAGTAGCCGCCGCGGGCGAACTTCACATCTTCATCGGCAGACAACTTGCTGTTGCGGTTCGAGCTGACCTGGGGGTGGTAGTCCACAGCGCTTTGGACAGCTTCGGTGATCGACATCGCCTGCACGTGGGCACTTGCCAGAGCCAACAGCAACGCACTGGTGATGGGGTTCAAAAGACGCATGGGTACCTCTCCCTGATCCTGGGTTTTCCTACAAATCGCCAAAAAAATGACTATATTCCGATGCCGTATAGTGTTGCAGGTTTTTAAGCCCACAGCTAAGTACATTCATTGAGATGAGTAAGAAGATTTATTCATATCAACGTGCCATGTTCGACATTAATTGTCTAACGCTGAGAAGGGGAGCTGCTGACTCAGATGCCATCAAGCGCTGTCGAGGGGGCGCAAAGTGGCGGCTGCAAGCAGTTCCAGAACGAATCTAGATAAAAGAATGGTGGGGTAGGCCAAATTGATATTTGGCGACAAATTATTGTCACTTAGGCGGTGTGTAGGTTTTTTGCCGAAGAATGTAGAACGTTACACCCACCGCACTGGCCAGCATGAACAACCGTGCCCAGGGAAACGGAACCAGATAGCAGGAAACGGCGATGCTCAACCACATCAGGCCTATGGCATAGGCCTTGGCTTTGAGGGGCATACCCTCGCCGCCTAGGTAGCCCCGGATCCAGGGCCCCAGGCGAGGGTGGTTGACCAACCAGTCGTGA
The DNA here is from genome assembly GCF_043104125.1 of Pseudomonas sp. xss_4. Lineage (NCBI taxonomy): Bacteria > Pseudomonadati > Pseudomonadota > Gammaproteobacteria > Pseudomonadales > Pseudomonadaceae > Pseudomonas > Pseudomonas sp. xss_4. The sequence continues at coordinate 139,385 of NZ_JBICKJ010000015.1, read as the reverse complement.
AAGCGTGGCGAGCTGCGGGCAAAACACGCCGCTGCCAGCAGGAGAAACGGCGTGGTCGGCAGCACCGGCAGGAAGATGCCAACCACGCCCAGCGCCACGCTCAGCCAGCCGATGGCCAGCAGCAGGTAGCGCATGCCCGGCTTAGTGGTGACGGGGCTTGAGCAGGGCCGGTTTCTCTTCCGGGGCATGCAACAACAGGAACAGCGCGGTCAGGGCCTCGGGAATCTGCACGATCATGTCGTCCTGAAGGCTGGCGTTGCTGGCGATGTCGGCAAATTCAGGCTGCTCGTCGAACAGGCCCGAACCGACCATGATCGGCAGCAGCATTTCGCTCACTTCCTCTTCGGCGTTCTCGAACCAGGCTTCCTCGCGCAGGAAGACCCCTTCCATGAAGCCGATGCACCAGCCGCGCAGGTCGGAGTCGTCAGGGTCATCGCCCAGATCCAGGTCGCAGGGCAGCTCGAACTCGTCATCACTGGCCAACTGGCGCGCGATATGGCCTTTGAGTGCAACCAGCGTGGCCTCGATCTCGACGCGCTGGGCCTCGCTGGCGTAGTGCGGTTCTTCGGCGAACAAGGCGTCGATCCATTCGCGCTCGGGCACCTCTTCGGCGTTGATCGACAAGGCAGTGAGGTAGCCGTGGGCGGCGACATAGTCCAGCGCTTCTTCGTGCAGCTCGTCGGCGTCGAGGAAGGCTTGCAGGCGGGTCAGTTGCTCGGCGAAGGACATTACGGGGCTACCTTGGGAATAAACGATACCGAATTCTAGCACCTTGCAGCGTCAGCGGGGCAAAGACACGCCCATCGCAACGGTGCCAGTGCAGGGAGCGGGTGCGGTATACTTGGCGGTTTCCAGCCCAGGGCCCACCGTTGTCGGGCCCTTGGCAAAAACCGCTTACGCATTCGGCGTGTGCGGCGCGGGTTTTTCGTCCAGCCTGTAGCGGGGTGGTACGGCGTTTTTGGAGTTGCACATGCTCGAACAGGCTCAGCGCGTTCTCAAGGACATCTTCGGCTACGACAGCTTCCGAGGGCGCCAGGCAGCGATCATCGAATGCGTAGCCAATGGTGGCGATGCCCTGGTGCTGATGCCCACAGGTGGCGGCAAGTCGCTGTGTTTCCAGATACCGGGGTTGCTGCGCCCAGGCCTGACCGTGGTGGTGTCGCCGTTGATCGCACTGATGGACGACCAGGTCGCCACGCTCGATGAACTGGGTGTATCGGCCGCTGCGCTGAACTCCACGCTCAATGCCGAGCAACAACGGGAACTGGCTGGGCGCCTGCGCCGCGGCGAGGTGAAGATGCTCTACCTGGCGCCAGAGCGCCTGGTGCAACCGCGCATGCTCGATTTTCTGCGCGACCTGGACATTTCGCTGTTCGCCATCGACGAAGCCCACTGCGTGTCCCAGTGGGGCCACGATTTTCGCCCCGAATACTTGCAACTGGGCCAACTGGCCGAGCTGTTCCCGCATGTGCCACGCATTGCGCTCACCGCGACCGCAGACATGCGTACCCGGGAAGAAATCGTCCAGCGCCTGCACCTGCAGGGGGCCGAGCGCTTCCTCTCGAGCTTCGACCGGCCGAACATCTTCTACCGCATCGTCCCCAAGGAAGCGCCCCGCAAGCAGCTCATGGCGTTTCTGGGCGAACGCCGTGGGAACGCAGGCATCGTCTATTGCCTGTCGCGCAAGAAAGTCGACGAAACCGCTGCGTTTCTCTGCGACCAGGGCTTCCCCGCGCTGCCTTACCACGCCGGCCTGCCGGCTGAGACGCGCTCGGCCAACCAGCATCGGTTCCTCAACGAAGAAGGGCTGATCATGGTCGCGACCATCGCCTTTGGCATGGGCATCGACAAGCCCAACGTGCGTTTCGTCGCGCACCTGGACCTGCCAAAGTCGCTGGAAGCCTACTATCAGGAAACCGGTCGTGCCGGTCGTGACGGCCTGCCTTCGGACGCCTGGATGGCGTACGGCTTGCAGGACATGGTCATGCTCAAGCAGATGCTGCAGAACTCCGAGGGTGACGAGCGCCACAAGCGCATCGAGCAGCACAAGCTCGACGCAATGCTTGCCTTGTGCGAGGAGACACGCTGCCGACGCCAGGCCTTGCTGGCGTACTTCGATGAGACGCTGGAACAACCCTGCGGGCACTGCGACAACTGTGTCGACAACGTGCAGACGTGGGATGCCACCGAGCCCGCCCGCCAGGCATTGTCAGCAGTGTTTCGCACCGGCCAGCGCTATGGCGTGGGGCATCTGGTGGACGTGCTGCTGGGCAAAAGCACCGAGAAAGTGACTAATTTCGGTCATGACAAGCTGTCGGTGTTCGGCGTCGGCAAGGCGCTGGCCGAGGCCGACTGGCGCTCGCTGTTCCGCCAACTGGTAGCCCGTGGCCTGGTCGACATCGACCTGGAAGGCTACGGCGGCCTGCGCCTGTCGGACAGCTGCCGCCCGCTGCTGCGCGGCGAAGTCACGTTGCAACTGCGCCGTGACCTGAAACCGCAAACCGTAGCCAAGGCCTCGTCTTCTGGCGGCAGCCCGGCGAGCCAGTTGGTGCGTGCAGAAGAACGCGAATTGTGGGAAGCGCTGCGCACCTTGCGCCGCAAGCTTGCCGAAGAGCATCGTGTCCCGCCTTACGTCATCTTCCCGGACTCCACCCTGCTCGAGATGTTGCGCAGCCAGCCGGTGACCCTGAGCGACATGGCGCAGGTCAGCGGTGTCGGCGCCCGCAAGCTGGAACGCTACGGGCAGGCATTCCTGGAAGTGCTCAATGGCAGCGGCGGCACCCCCGAGGCGCCGAAGGTGGTACTGGACTTGCGTCATGAACTGGTCAGCCTGGCCCGCGCCGGCATGACGCCGGCGCAGATCGCCGGTCAGCTCGACTGCACTGAAAAGAACGTCTACAGCCTGCTGGCTGAGGCCTTGGGGCGTCAGGAGCTTAACCTCGAACAGGCGCTGGACCTGCCGGAAGATCTTCTGTCGGAGATCCAGGATGCCTTCCTCGACGGTGAAGGCGAATTGCCACCCGTTTCCACCATTGCGCCGTTGTTCGGATCGCGTGTGCCAGACGGCGTCCTGCACTGCGTGCGCGCCGCCTTGGCGGCTGAGTTCGAGCTGTGACAGTGCGCGCTACCGGCTCGGCCCGAGCGGTTTGCTGATCCGTGTCACGCCAGCGCACATTTACCCTGCAGCAGCGCATCCCGACGGCTTGCCTCGTCGGGCTGCGCATGATTAGCTGCCTAACAATTAGAACTGTTCGACGAGTCGCTTTATGCCCCTGACTGACAATCAACACCGCTTCGGCATGCAGCTTGCCCAGATGTCCCGTGGTTGGCGCGCCGAGCTTGATCGCCGTCTGGCCGGCCTCAACCTGTCACAGGCGCGGTGGCTGGTGCTGCTGCACCTGGCACGGTTCGAGGAAGCGCCCACCCAACGCGAACTGGCGCAGAGCGTCGGCGTGGAGGGCCCGACCCTGGCGCGGTTGCTCGATAGTCTCGAAGGGCAGGGGCTGGTGCGTCGCCAGGCCGTTGTCGAAGACCGGCGGGCCAAGAAGATCCTGCTGTGCCCCCCAGCCAAGCCCCTGATCGAGCAGATCGAGACCATCGCCAATCAGCTACGCATCGAGCTTTTCACAGGCGTCGATGAAGCGGACCTTGAGGTCTGCATGCGGGTCCATGCCAAGATTCTGAGCAACCTGGAAAAGCCCTGATCCACCGTTTGCGAGGCGCATCACCATGACCGAGCCAAAGCCTGAAGTCGTCATCACCTATTGCACCCAGTGCCAGTGGCTGCTGCGTGCCGGCTGGCTGGCCCAGGAGCTACTCAGTACGTTTGGCCAGGACCTGGGGCAGGTGGCCTTGCAGCCGGGTACCGGCGGCGTTTTTCGCATCACCTGCGATGGCGTGCAGGTGTGGGAGCGCAAAGCCGATGGCGGCTTCCCTGAAGCAAAAGTGCTCAAGCAACGCGTACGCGATCAGATCGATCCACAGCGCGACCTGGGTCACAACGACCGCTAACCGCCCCGGCCGTGTCGATATTGTAGGCCGGCGCCTTGGCGTCAGAGGCGCACCTTGCCCAGCAGCACGTCCCTGAACATCGCGAAGTCGCCTAGCAAGCTATAGAAGGGATAGGTGAAGGTCGCAGGCCGATTCTTCTCGAAAAAGTAATGCCCTACCCAGGCCAGGCCGTAGCCGACCACGGGCACCGCCAGCAGCAGCATCCACTCGCCGCTGCCGATGGCGTAGGCCAGCAGGGCAATGACCAGGCTGGTGCCCACGAAGTGCAGGCGGCGGCACGTGGGGTTGCTGTGTTCACCGAGGTAGTAGGGGTAGAACTCGGCGAAGGTTCGGAATTGCGCTGTGCGGTCCATGACACTGCTCCGGAAGATTGACTGGGAATGATAGACACGGCGTGGAGCCTGATTCGAGTCTAGAGTCACTGACGAGGCGTACCAGTGACAATAGGCGCCAATTGAGTATCCTTGGGGTTCACCGCAGGAGCGGTCAGCATAAGAAGCGTGCCATGAGCGAAAGAACCACCTCCGCCAGCTGGGCATCTGGAATCGTCAAGGCGCTGGAGCTCGAAGGGCTCGATTGCCAGGCCATGTTCAAGCAGCTGGGGCTGGATTTCACTGCTCTCGACGATCCGGATGCGCGCTTCCCGCAGGACGCCATGACCCGGCTCTGGCAACTGGCGGTGGAGCTATCAGGCAATGAAGCAATCGGCCTGAACATGGCGCGCGTGGTCAGGCCGGCATCCTTTCATGTGGTGGGCTACGCGCTGATGTCCAGCCGCACGCTGGCCGAAGGCTTCGCACGGCTGGTGCGCTATCAGCGCATCATCGCCGAGAGCTCTGACTTGAGCTTCATCCTCACCCCCGAAGGCTATTCGCTGATCCTGACCGTGCACGGCGACCACCTGCCGCCCACCCGGCACAGTGCCGAGGCGTCGCTGGCCTGCGCCCTGTCGCTGTGCAAATGGCTCAGCGGCCGGCCGGTCCAGCCGCGACGGGTGCTGATACAGGGGCCGCCGCCCAAGAACCTGGAACCCTACAAAGTGGCCTTTCATTCCCCACTGATCTTCAATGCGCCCCATGATGCCCTGGTGTTCGAGCGGGCTGACATGGAGGCGCCACTGCCCACAGCCAACGAAGCCATGGCCGTATTGCACGACCGGTTCGCCGGTGAATACCTGGCACGCTTCTCGGAGACCCGCGTGACCCACCGGGTGCGCCAGGTGCTGTGCCGCATCCTGCCCCAGGGCGAGCCCAAGCGTGAAACCCTGGCACAGGCGTTGCACCTGTCCCAGCGCACCTTGCAGCGCCGGTTGCAGGATGAGGGCACCAGCTTCCAGGCGTTGCTCGACGATACCCGACGCGAACTGGCCGAACAGTACTTGGCCCAGCCCAACATGACCCTGCTGGAAACCGCCTACCTGCTTGGCTTTGCCGACCCTAGCAACTTTTACCGGGCCTTTCGCCGTTGGTTTGGCGTCACGCCCAGCGAGTACCGGGCTCGCCTGGGCACCGATATCGACGGAGTCAGTGACGCCAGAAAGCCGGCATGCACAACACCAGCACGGTGATGATTTCCAGCCGGCCCAGCAGCATGCCGCCGGCCAGGATCCACTTGGCGGCGTCGGGCAGCTTGGCGTAGTTACCCGACGGCCCGATCACTTCGCCAAGGCCCGGGCCCACACCGGACACCGTCCCGGCCGCGCCGGTCAGGGCGGTCATCCAGTCGACCCCCAGCAATGACAGCAGCAACGCCATCACGCAGATGGTGATGGCGAAAAAGAAGGAAAACGTGAGGATCGAGCGTACGATTTCTTCGTCGAGGCGGTGCCCGTTGTACTTCTGCTTGATTACTGCCCGGGGGTGAATCAACTGGTTGAGGTTGGCCTTGAGCAGGATATAGGCCACCTGGAAGCGGAAGATCTTGATACCGCCGGCCGTCGAACCGGAACACCCGCCCACGAACCCCAGGTAGAAGAACAGCATCAACGAAAAGTTGCCCCACAGACTGTAGTCACCCAACGCAAAGCCTGTGGTGGTCACGACCGAGGTCACGTTCAGCGCGACGTGCCGCAAGGCATCGAGCCAGTGCAGGTTGGTGGTGTACCAGTACCAGGTGCCCAGGATCACCCAGGTCGCCACCAGCATGCCCAGCAAGCCCTGCACCTGTTGATCGCGGATCAGGGCCCCGCGGTTGCCGCGCAACGTGGCCACGTACAGGGTGAACGGCAGGCTGCCGAGGATCATCACCACCACGGCCACCCAGTGCACGGCGGGCATGTCCCACTTGGCCAGGGACTGGTCGGAAGTTGAAAAACCGCCGGTGGAAATCGCCGACATGGCATGGTTGATCGCATCGAACGGGCTCATGCCGGCCCACCAGAACGCCAGGGCACCGAAGATGGAAAAGCCGACATAGACCCCGACGATGGACTTGGCGACCATGTGCGAGCGCGGCATCACTTTCTCGGAGCGGTCCGAGGATTCGGTCTGGAACAGCCTCATGCCACCGATGCGCAGCAGGGGAAGAATGGCCACCGCCATGGCGATGAAGCCAATACCGCCCAGCCAGTGCAGCATCGAGCGCCACATCAGGATGCCGGGCGACATGCTGTCCAGGCCGCTGAGTACGGTAGCGCCGGTGGCGGTGATGCCCGACATGCTTTCGAAAAACGCATCGGTGTAGCTGATGTGCTGCGTAAGCAGAAAGGGCAGGGCAGCGAACACGCACACCACCACCCAGGAGCACACCGTCAGCAGGTACATGTCGCGTGGACGCAGGTGCACGTGTTCGGGCCTGCCGGGCACCACCAGCAGCAGGCCCGCCACGAAGGTGATCAGGCTCGACCAGAGAAAGGACGGCAGGTCGCGGGTGTGTTCGAAGATCACCAGGGTGGCCATGGGGACAGCCATGCCCACGGCGAGCGTGATGAGGAAGATGCCGATGATGAAACCAATGATCCTTAGGGTCGGCAACGCCATGTGTTCTGCTCGGGCTCGAAACGGAAGGGCGCCATTCTACCTGTGGGGCGCAAAGGCTCAAGGCCAAGCTGCATCTTCATGCTGCAGGCCCTGGATGAGGTCGTGCTTGCAGCCTGGCGTCGGCCCCTTGAGAATGGCCGCACATTCATGTTCCAGGAGGGTAGCCGATGGAGGCTCTCGACGCATTGCTCAACCGGGTTTCGGTCCCGCGCCTGACCGACCCTGCGCCCAACGATGCCCAGCGTGAGGCCTTGTTCCAGGCTGCGCTGCGCGCCCCGGACCACGGTCAACTACGCCCTTGGCGCTTTCTGACTATCGAAGGACCAGCACGCGAGCGGTTGGGTGAGCTGTTCGCCAGCGCAGTCCAAAAGCGCGGCGATGCCAGCGAGGCTGCGTTGAGCAAGGCCCGCGCCATGCCGCTACGCGCGCCCTTGCTGATCGTGGTCATTGCCCGGTTGCACAAGCAGCACCCCAAGGTCCCGGTGCTTGAGCAGCAACTGGCGGCAGGGTGCGCGGCCCACGGCATACTGATTGCCGCGCACGCCCAGGGCGTGGGTGCCGTATGGCGCACCGGGGACCTGGCCTTCGATGCCCATGTCCATGCAGGCCTGGGCTTGGCAGACAACGAGGAGCTGCTTGGCTTCCTGTATGTGGGTACGCCCTTGACCGAGCCTCGCACGGCGCCTGTGCTCGCCACTGCCGACTTCGTCAGCGCCTGGGGCGACTGACCCCCGCCGCGTTTGACCCAAGCCGTTGGCCATTGCGCAGACCTGCGCAGTGGCGTTAGTTAGCCGCCAGGCGCTTCCGCCACCGGCAGCTCCAGCGTCGCGACGAAACCGCCTTGTGGATGGTTGGCCAGTATCAGTCGGCCGCCATGGCGCTCTGCCGCCTTGCGTGCAATCGCCAGCCCAAGGCCGTGTCCCGGAGCTTGTTGTCCCGGCGCCCGGAAAAACGGCTCGCCCAGTTGAGCCAGGTGCGCAGCTGCCACGCCAGGGCCCCGGTCACGTACGCACACCCGAAGCATGTCGCCCTCGCGCCACGCGCTCAGCTCCACAGGTTGACCCGCCGGGGTAAAGCGCAGGGCATTGCGCAGCAGGTTGTCCACTGCACGCTCGATCAGGGTTGGCCAACCCTGCAGGGTCAACCCGGGTTGCGCTTCAAGGCGTACATCATGCTCAGGGGCCGTCAGTTGCGCGTCCTTGCGCACGCTGCCCAGCAGCGCGTTGAGATCGACCGTTTCGGCATGGGCTTGGTCGGCGTCCACGCGCGCCAAGGTCAAAATCTCACTGATCAGGTCTTCCAGGCGGTCGCATTCGCGGGTCAGGCGCGGCCACAAGGCCTGACGCTGCTCCGGCTCGGCCCGTTCGGCCAGGGCCAGGGCGATGCGCAGCCGGGCCAGTGGAGAACGCAGCTCGTGGGACACATCGCGCAGCAACTGGCGCTGGCTGGCGATGGTGCTCTGCAGGCGAGCGCCCATCTTGTTGAAATCCTTGGCCAGGACCCCGAATTCGTCGCGCCTGCCGGCCAGTTGCGCCAGGCTGTTCTGCTGGTAGGTACTCTGCCCCAGGTCGTGCACCGCGCCACGCAAGCGGCTCAGGGGGCGGGTGATGGACAGTGTCACGAACAGGCTGAACAAGGTCAGCACCACCAGGGCGATGCCCAGTGCGCTCAGCGGCCAGAGCAGGCTCTCGCGGTGCCAGGCATCGAGGGCGGGGTGGGGGATGCGGTAGATCAGCAGGTAGGACGCATTGCTCTGGGGGCTGGTGTATTCCTCGGTCAGGCGGCGCCACGGCAGGCGCCGGTCATCGTTGTGCTGCCTGGCTTCGAGTGCAGCCGCGCGCCGGGGAAAGGTGCCTGGCACCACAGCGTCGCCACTGTCGTCCAGCACTTGCACGTCGATCTTGTAGCGCGCCTTGCGCCTTTCGAGAAAATGCTGCGCTGCGCCGGGGCCTTCCTGCTCGTAGTGCCTGGCCCATTGGCTGGCTAGCGTGTTCAGCCCCGGATGACGGCTTAGAATCCAGGCGTCCTGGTTGAGCGTGTGCGCCAGCAGTATCGACAGCCCTGCTACCAGGGCGATGGCCAGCCAGAAGCTGGCCAGGATGCGCCAGAACAGTGAACGCACGTAGACCTCCCCAAACGATGAAAGCCCGCCGCGCGCCAGGCTAACCTGGGGCACGGCGGGCGCTGACACTGGAGCTTACTGGGACTTGCCGGCTTTTTCAGCTTTCCAGGCCTGGAACTCCTGCCACTCCGCCTTCTTGGCGGCGCGTTCTTTTTGCAGTTCGTCGAACTTCTTCTGCTGGTCTGGCTTGAGCAGGTTGCGGACCGCAGCGTCGGTCTTGTCGCGGCTAGCTTGCATCTCTTGCTTCATGGCTTTCTGGTCGGCCGCCGGCAGCTTGTCAAGGTAACGCTCCGTGATGTCGCGGCGCTGTTTCATCTGATCGCCCATCAGCTTGCCAATCTGGTCGCGCTGCTCGCGGCTCAGATCCAGCTCGTGGAATGCCGGGCCACCGCGATGGTGCGGGCCGTCATGGCGCGGGCCGCCGTCGGGCATGGCCATGGCAACGGTGGGCAGTGCGGCGGCGAACAGCAGGGCGGTAAGGGTCTTGCGCATGGTGTCTCTCCTGTCATGGGCCGGTGATCACCGGATGAGCACAGTCTAGGGAGATGATCGTCAAGCGCGGTCAGCGCACGGTAAAGGGAACGTAAAGGCAAGCTCCCTTCCCTGGCGTCAGCCTGGCGCAAGCGACTACAAGCAGTAGTAGTAGCCGCGGCTGCGCAGGGCGATGATGCGGGGTCGACCGTCGGCGTGAGGGCCGATCTTCTTGCGCAGATTGCTCACGTGCATATCCAGGCTGCGGTCGTAGAGCGTCAACCGCCGGCCAAGACCGATCTGCGCCAGCTCCTGTTTGTCCAGAGGCTCGCCCGGTTGGCGCAGCAATGCTTCGAGAATACGGCTTTCAGAGAGGGTCAGGGTCAGTTCGCGACCGTCGATGCTGGCCACCCCGCGGGCAGGGCTATAGACCAGGTCGCCCAGTTCCAGTTGGCTGGTGGCAGGGGCTGGATGGCTGCGGCGCAACACGGCGCGCAGGCGCGCGGTCAGCTCGCGCGGGTCGCACGGCTTGGCCAGGTAGTCGTCGGCGCCCAGTTCAAGGCCCAGGATACGGTCCAGCGGCTCGCCGCGGGCCGACAGCATCACCACGGGCAGGTCGGCATGCTCACTGCGCAGGCGCTTGAGCAGCTCAAGCCCGCTACCGTCGGGCAGCATCACATCCAGTACCACGGCCGATGGCGCACGGTCGGCCAAGGCCTGGCGTGCAGCCTGGCCATCGTGGCAGGCCCGCACGGTGAACCCTTCCTGGGTCAGCCAGCTGCTGAGCAGCTCGCACAGCTCCTGGTCGTCATCAATCAGTAACAGCTCGCTCATGACTCACTCAATTCAACCATTGACGGCGACGCGTTGGTCCGCCAGCCGCAAAGATACCCCAGTCTTGAGGTCTGCTGCCAACTGGCGATGCCGAGCACGCCTTCTAGGCGAGGTGTTTCAAGGCAGCACTTGCTTGAAGGGCTTGACCACGACCTGGTCGTAGACGCCTGCAGCGATGTACGGATCGGCATCGGCCCAGGCTTGGGCGGCGCTCAGGGAATCGAACTCGGCCACGATCAGGCTGCCGCTGAAGCCGGCCTGGCCTGGGTCGTTGCTGTCGATGGCCGGGTGTGGCCCGGCCAGTACCACGCGGCCTTGGGCCTTGAGCTGCTGGAGGCGCTCGATGTGGGCCGGGCGTGCAGCCAGGCGTTTTTCCAGGGAGTTGGCGACGTCGCTGGCAATGATGGCGTAGAGCATGTCAGTCCTTGGGTTTGGAGGCAGAGGAGGTATCTTGCAGATGGCGCGACAGGTACAGCCCTTGGGCCACCAGGAACAGCACGGTCATGCCCAGGCTGCCGAACACCTTGAAGTCGACCCAGAACGCCGGGAAGGTGAAGGCGACGAACAGGTTGGCGGCGCCGCAGAACAGGAAGAATGCGATCCAGGCGAGATTCAGGCGGGCCCAGATGGCATCGGGCAAGGTCAGCGCGTGGCCCATGATGCGCTTGATCAGTACCCGGTCGCCTATGAAGTGGCTACCGGCGAAGGCCAGGGCGAACAGCCAATTCACCACGGGCGCCTTCCACTTGAGGAAGGTTTCGCTGTGAAAGGCCAGAGTCAGGCCGCCAAACACCAGGCAGGCGACCAGCGTCAGCCACTGACCTTTCTCAAGCTTGCGCTGGCGCAGGAACAATGCGCCGTATACCACCAGCGAGCTGATGATCAGCATGGCAGTGGCACTGTAGATACCACCGAATTCGAAGCTGTGCCCGGCCAGCTCGACAGGCCGTGGATCCAATTTGTAGACGATGAAGAACAGCAGCAGCGGGATGAAATCGATGAATTGTTTCACAATGGCAGCCAGAACCGGGATGTGACGGCATAATAACAAACATCCAATCCAGCGAAAGCGCTACTCCATGAATGTTGATCTGCACTGTCACAGCACGGCCTCCGATGGCGCCTTGTCGCCTTCGGCCTTGGTCGCCCGGGCCTTCGAGCACGGGGTGCGTACGCTGGCGCTCACCGACCACGATACCCTCGAAGGCCTGGCCGAGGCCTGCCAAGCCTGCCGCGAGCACGGCATGCAATGGGTCAGCGGCGTCGAGCTGTCCTGCACCTGGGGCGGCGCAACCATTCATATACTCGGTTACAACTTTCCCGTGGACGCTCCGCCCTTGTTGGCAGCGATCGAGGCCCTGCACCGCGGCCGCTGGTTGCGTGCCGAGGAAATCGACAGGCGCCTGGCGGCCAAGGGCATGCCCGGGGCGCTGGAAGGTGCACGGCAAATCCAGCAGGCGCTCGGTGACAGTGGCAATGCCCCGGCCCGGCCACACTTTGCCGATTATCTGGTGCGTGCCGGCCACGTCAAAGACCGTGGCGAGGCCTTCCGCAAGTGGCTCGGCGCCGGCAAGCTCGGTGACGTCAAGCAGCATTGGCCATCACTGGAGGAAACCGTTGCCACCCTGCGCCAGTCCAATGCATGGGTGAGCCTGGCGCATCCCATGCATTACGAGCTGACGCGCAGCAAGCGCAGGCGCCTGATTGCCGACTATATTCAGGCAGGCGGGCAGGCGCTTGAAGTGGTCAATGGGATGATGCCGGCCGAGCAGGTGGGCACTTTGTCCATCCTCACCCGTGAGTTCGGGCTGCTGGCAAGTGCTGGCAGTGACTTCCATGGCCCCGGCACCTGGGGCGAAATCGGTGCCTATCGGCCTTTGCCCGAGGACCTGCCACCTGTGTGGCACCGTTTCAGCCATGAACAGCCATTGCCGGTTTGAACAGGACGACGATGTGAGCCAATTTTTCCAGATTCACCCGGAAAACCCACAGCCGCGGCTGATACGCCAGGCGGTCGAGATCATTCGCAAGGGTGGGGTCGTGGTCTACCCGACCGACTCGGCCTATGCACTGGGTTGCCAGATCGGTGACAAGTCAGCCATTGAACGGGTGCGCCGTTTGCGTGGGTTGGACAAGACCCACAACTTCACCCTGATGTGCTGCGACATGTCGCAGCTGGGCTTGTATGCCAAGGTCGATACCGGCACCTTCCGGCTGCTCAAGGCCCATGTGCCGGGGCCGTACACCTTCATTCTCAACGGCACCCGCGAAGTGCCGCGCCTGTTGTTGCATGAAAAACGCCGCACCATCGGCTTGCGCGTGCCTGACCATGCCATCACCCTTGCACTGCTTGCCGAGCTGGGTGAACCCTTGATGAGCGTGAGCCTGATCCTGCCTGGCGACGCCGAACCCATGACCGATCCCTACGAAATCCGCCAGCGCCTGGAACACCATGTCGACCTGGTGATCGATGGCGGCTACGGTGACCTCAAGGCGTCGACCATCATCGACCTGTCAGGCGAGGAGCCCGAGCTGATTCGAGAGGGCTGCGGCGACCCTACTCCGTTCTTGGTCAGCGCGTGACCTCCGAACCGTTAGCTCAGGCAGCGGCCGAGCTGCCAGGCCAGCTGCAGCTGGCGTTGGTCTACGGCGAGGCCGTGACCGAGCTGCCGCTGGACTTGTACATACCCCCCGATGCCCTGGAGGTCATTCTCGAAGCGTTTGAAGGGCCGCTGGACCTGCTGCTGTACCTGATTCGCAAGCAGAACATCGACATCCTCGATATCCCGGTGGCAGAAATCACGCGCCAGTACATGGGCTACGTCGAGTTGATGAAAACCGTGCGCCTTGAGCTGGCTGCCGAATATCTGGTGATGGCCGCCATGCTGGCTGAAATCAAGTCGCGCATGCTGCTGCCGCGCAGCGTCACGGTCGAGGAGGAGGAGGGCGACCCGCGCGCCGAGCTGATCCGACGCCTCCAGGAGTATGAACGCTTCAAGGCAGCCGCCGAGGGCCTGGACGGGTTGCCCAGGGTCGGTCGTGACCTGGTCGTGCCGTGCCTGGAGGCGCCCCAGGCAAAGGTACGTAAATTGTTGCCGCAGGTCAGCCTGCCGGAGCTGCTGGCATCCATGGCCGAAGTGATGCGCCGCAACGACCTGTTCGAAAGCCACCAGATCAGCCGAGAGACCCTTTCGACCCGAGAGCGCATGGGGCAGGTGCTGGAACGCTTGAAAGACGGAGGTTTCGTGGCCTTCATCGATCTGTTCGCTCCCGATGAAGGCAAGCTGGGGGTGGTGGTCACGTTCATGGCTGTGTTGGAACTGGTAAAGGAAAGCCTCGTCGAACTGGTGCAAAATGAAGCCTTTGCCGCCATCCATGTGCGGTTACGCCCTGCTCCTGCTGAAGACGCCCATGAACCTGAATGACCCCCGCGACCTGGCTCCGCTGATCGAAGCCTTCCTGCTGGCCTCTGGCAAGCCGCAATCGCTCGAACGCCTGTACGAGCTGTTCGAGGAGCCCGAGCGGCCCGAGCCGAAGGCATTCAAGCGCGCACTCGAGGTGCTGGGCAAGTCGTGCGCCGGTCGTGCGTTCGAGCTCAAGGAAGTGGCCAATGGTTATCGGCTGCAGATTCGCGAGGATTACGCCCCTTGGGTCGGCCGGCTGTGGGAAGAGCGCCCGCAGCGCTACTCCCGGGCGCTGCTCGAGACCCTGGCGCTGATCGCCTATCGCCAGCCCATCACCCGTGGCGAAATCGAGGACGTGCGTGGCGTGGCGGTCAACAGTAACATCGTCAAGACGTTGATCGAGCGCGAGTGGATACGCGTGGTGGGCCATCGGGAAGTGCCCGGGCGGCCGGCCCTGTTCGCCACGACCAAGGCGTTTCTGGATCATTTCAACCTCCGCAGCCTGGATGAGCTGCCAGCACTGGCCGAATTGCGCGAGATGGAGCCCGAGCCCGCGCTCGACCCGGACGACGCCCCGGTACCGGCGCACTTGCAGGCCCTGGCCGACGCCAGCCTGGGCGAGGACGAAGAGGCTGAACCGGTCAAGGACGAGACCAGCTTTCGCAGCCTGCTCGTGGAGCTCGACGCCATGGAGCAGGGCCTCAAGACCGATTTCGACGACGTGCTCCAGCACGACCCTGATGCCGAAGCATCGCTGGAGGGGGAGCAGAACGAGCAGGCCTGAACGCCGCAACGCCATCTGCTGTGGCCAGGGGCCTGGCCGCCGACCAGGGCCCGCCTGGCAGAAAGTCCTGGCAAGGGGTGTAAAAGCTTCTACCCTCCCATGCATTCATGCGGCGAACCACGTATGATGCGCGGCCTTTTGGCGCGTTCGTTGCCAGAAACCTGTTTTCATTCCTACACCGGGAGGTGCCCAGATGAGTGAGCAAGACCTGCAAGATACCCAGATCACCCCACCTGTTGGCGAGAAGCTGCAGAAAGTTCTCGCGCGCATTGGCGTGGGCTCGCGCCGTGACGTCGAGGCCTGGATCAGCCAGGGCCGCATCAAGGTCAACGGCGTTGCAGCCACCCTTGGCCAGCGCGTCGACCTGCATGACGCCATTGCTGTGGACGGCAAGCTGATCAAGCGTGAAGAGGCGGCCGAGGCGACGCGCCGGGTGATCATGTACAACAAGCCCGATGGCGAGATCTGCACCCGCGACGACCCGGAAGGTCGCCCGACCGTGTTCGATCGCCTGCCACGCCCCAAGGAAGGTCGCTGGATCAACATCGGCCGTCTGGACATCAACACCACCGGTCTGCTGCTGTTCACCACCGACGGTGAGCTGGCCAACCGCCTGATGCACCCGTCGTACGAAATGGACCGCGAATACGCCGTGCGCGTACGTGGGGAAGTGGACGACGAGATGCTCGATCGCCTGAAGGCGGGGGTCATGCTCGAGGACGGCCCGGCCAAGTTCACCGACATCCAGAAGGCACCAGGCGGCGAAGGCTTCAACCACTGGTACCACTGCGTGGTGATGGAAGGCCGTAACCGTGAGGTGCGTCGCCTGTGGGAGTCGCAGGGCATGGTGGTCAGCCGCCTGAAGCGTGTGCGCTTTGGCCCGGTTTTCCTCAACTCGGACTTGCCCATGGGCCGCTGGCGTGAAATGACCCAGGGTGAAATTGACATCCTGGCGGCCGAGGTGGGCTTGCAGCCCGTGGCGTTGCCGGCCATGAAGCTCAAGGCCAAGGACAAGATGGAGCGCCTGCAGCGCAAATCGTCCCGCCCCCTGGGCCGTGGTGAGCGCGTGCGTAGCCTGCGCCCAGCCCAGGACGGCGCAGCGGCCGGCGAGCGCCCAGCACGCCCGGCGCGCGAAGAGTCGCCGCGCAAAGGCAACCGTGGCAGCGCAGTGGCCGAGCGCCCAAGCGAAATGCGCAAGCGCCCGGCCAAGCCCGAGGGTGACAAGCCAGCTGGCCGTGGTCGCGGCAAGCCGCGCGGCTGAGGCATTCGGGGCCACTTGTCGGCCCTGGCCTGTGTACCGACGCTGAACACATTGGGGCTGCTGCGCAGCTCATTGCCGGCAAGCCGGCTTCTGCGCTAGGCGAGTAACTCGCGCTGAGCAGGAGTCAGTTGGCTGACGATGGGGCGCGAAGCGGCCCCAATGTGCAACCAGCTACCTGAACTGCGCTCCTGTCCAGATGCAACCCACTAGACGGTGCAATTCGCCTGCTCGCATGCAGCTCATGGACCGAGCGTAACCCATTGGGCGAAAAGCCATTTCGTTCGGTTGGCAACTTAGATTGCCAGCTTGTAAGGATTTTTTTACAAGCATCGGCCAATTCTTGCAGCAAACCAGAAAACTTCCTCGGGCGTAAAGAAAGCTTGCCGGAGCATGGGTGCTCGGTTGCGCCGTCGGTCACATCCCTGTCTTGCCTAAACCCCCGCCCCAGGGTGTTATAGCCCTCATTGCCCCGTGCAACAGCCCGCCGCAGAGCCGGTTGATAAAACAACAATTGGAGGCGCCATGTACGCCGATCACCTCGCCCACAAAGGCCATTACCTCAGGAACGCTGCGTTTTTTCCGCCGGAAACCACGCAACGCGTTGACGCCTGCGCGCTCGCAGGGTTATACAGTGCGCCGCGTTTTACCTGTGACCCCCTTGCGTACCGCGCACTCCTGACCCCGCCCGGTTGACTCGACCGCGCAGTTGCACCCTCAGGAAACAAGGTGACCACCTTGCCCATTCCGCTGCGCCACGAGCGCGGTGGGTCCGATTCCGTCACAGATAAAAACAATGCAGGTGACTTCGTTCATGAGTGGACACGACAAGCATTCAGGCGAGCTCAAGCGGGGCCTGAAGAACCGCCATATTCAGTTGATCGCCCTGGGGGGCGCCATCGGCACCGGCCTGTTCCTGGGGTCGGCAGGCGTGATGAAATCCGCCGGGCCTTCGATGATTCTGGGCTACGCGATCTGTGGCTTCATCGCTTTCATGATCATGCGCCAGTTGGGCGAAATGATCGTCGAGGAGCCCGTGGCCGGATCGTTCAGCCATTTCGCCCATACCTACTGGGGGGGCTTTGCCGGCTTCCTGTCGGGCTGGAACTGCTGGGTGCTGTACATCTTGGTGGGCATGTCCGAACTGTCCGCCGTGGGCAAGTACGTGCACTACTGGTGGCCGGAAATCCCTACCTGGGTGACAGCCGCTGCCTTCTTCGTGCTGATCAACGCCATCAACCTGATGAACGTGAAGTTCTTCGGCGAAGCCGAGTTCTGGTTTGCCATCATCAAGGTGGTGGCCATTGTCAGCATGATCGGCCTGGGTGCCTACCTGCTGACCAGCGGCAGTGGCGGACCTGACGCGACCGTGGCCAACCTGTGGTCGCACGGTGGCTTCTTCCCCCATGGAGTCAGTGGCCTGGTGATGGCCCTGGCGTTCATCATGTTCTCGTTCGGGGGGCTGGAGATGCTCGGCTTCACGGCCGCAGAAGCTGACAAGCCCAAGACCGTGATCCCCAAGGCCATCAACCAGGTCATCTACCGTATCCTGATCTTCTACGTCGGCGCCTTGGTGATCCTGTTGTCGCTCACGCCATGGGACACCTTGGTCGCCAGCATCGATGCCTCCGGCGGCAGCTACGGCAGCAGCCCGTTCGTGCAGGTGTTCTCGTTGCTGGGCAGCGATGTGGCCGCCAACCTGCTGAACTTCGTGGTCCTGACCGCGGCCTTGTCGGTGTACAACAGCGGCACCTACTGCAATGCCCGCATGTTGCTGGGCATGGCCGAGCAGGGCGATGCGCCGGCTGCCCTGGCCAAGGTCGACAAGCGTGGCGTACCGGTGCGTTCGATTTTGGTGTCGGCGGCTGTGACCCTGATCGCCGTGCTGCTCAACTACTTGATGCCTTCCAGCGCGCTGGAGCTGCTGATGTCGCTGGTCGTGGCCACCCTGGTGATCAACTGGGCCATGATCAGCTACTCGCACCTCAAGTTCCGCCAGCACCTCAACCGCACGGGCCAGAAACCCCTGTTCAAGGCGCTGTGGTACCCCTATGGCAACTATGTGGTGCTGGCGTTCGTGGTCCTGATCCTGGGCATCATGCTGCAGATTCCGGGTATCCAGGTTTCCGTCTACGCCATTCCGGTCTGGTTGCTCTGCATGTTCGTCGCTTATGTCATCAAGTCACGGCGCAAGGGCGTTGTCCCTGAGGCCATTGGCAGCACCGCCAAATAAGCCTCGTACAGCCGCATCCAAAACCCGAAGCGTTGACCGCTTCGGGTTTTTTCTTTTCTGCGTGTCAGATCTGTTCCAGCAGCCACGCCCTGAACGCCCGCAGCGAAGGTAGCGCCTCGTTACGCGGTGGATAGATCAGGTAATAACTGCGCTGACTGGCGAATGCCAGGCCTGGGCTGTACAGCGCTCCTTTGGCCAGCTCGTCTTCCACGAGCACGCGGGGCACCAGGCCCACCCCAATCCCCGCCTGCACGGCCTGAATCAGATGCGAGGTCAACTCGAAGCTGGGGCCCAGGCGCATGCTTCGGTGGGGCAGGCCGTGGTGCGAGAACCATTCACCCCAGGCATGGGGGTTGTTGGCCACGTTCAACAGCAACTGCTCGCTGATGCGAGTGGGGCTCCAGTGCGGTTGTTCGTTCGCGGCCTGCGCCGGGAGAATCACCAGCAGCTCCTCGGCATGCAGGCGATGGCTGATCAGCCCCGGCAGGTCACGGCTGGCCACGCCAATGGCGGCGTCGATCTCGCTGGTGTCGAAGTCGATGGCTTCGATCCGTGAATGCAAGTGCACGAGCATGCCAGGGTGCGCCTTGTAGAAGTCGTTCAGGCGCGGCAACAGCCATTTGGAGCCAAATGTGGGCAGGGTGGCCAGGCGCAGTGTGCCGACCCCGGACTGATAGGCCAGCGCCTGAAGGGTCGCGCCCCGAATGCGGCCCAGTGCTTCGCTGAGCTCGCGCTGGTACAGCCGGCCGACGTCCGTCAACCGTACCTGGCGACCCTCGCGGCGAAACAGGGTAAGGCCCAGTTGCTGTTCCAGCGCCTGAACCTGCCGGCTGACCGCGCTCTGGGTCAGCGACAGTTCAGTGGCGGCGCGGGTGTAGCTCTGGTGCCTGGCGGCCGCCTCGAAGGCCAGCAGCAGGGACATGGACGGGGTCAGGTGGCGGTAATTCATTCATGAAAGTCATCGATAGCGGCAGGATTATCCGTTTGCCCCTGGCGCAAAACTACAGGAACATTGCCACATACGTCACTGTTGCCGGCACCACCCATGCCGCCACGACATCTTTTCCGTGAATCAGCCCTATTCCGAGGCCGTCCTTCGATGATCGCCCAGCTACCTACCGTTGCCCCTGACGCCGACTACCCGGCATTTCTCCAAGCCCTGCGTGACAGCGGTTTCCGTGGCCAGATCAGCGCCGACTACGGTACCCGAACCGTCCTGGCCACCGACAACTCCATCTACCAGCGTCTGCCGCAGGCCGCGGTGTTCCCCCTGGACACCGATGACGTGGCGCGGGTCGCCACGCTGATGGGCGAGCCGCGTTTCCAGGCGATCAAACTGACCCCGCGCGGCGGCGGCACGGGTACCAATGGCCAGTCGTTGACCGATGGCGTGGTCGTGGACCTGTCGCGGCACATGAACGGCATTCTTGAAATCAATGCCGAGCAGCGTTGGGTGCGGGTGCAGGCGGGTGTGGTCAAGGACCAGCTCAACGCCGCCCTCAAACCCCATGGCTTGTTCTTCGCGCCTGAACTGTCCACGTCGAACCGGGCGACCGTGGGTGGCATGATCAACACCGACGCCAGCGGGCAGGGCAGTTGCACCTATGGCAAAACGCGCGACCATGTGCTTGAGCTGCACAGCATCCTGCTCGGGGGGGAACGCCTGCACAGCCTGCCGCTCGACGAAGAGGCGCTGCAGGCTGCGTGTACGGCGCCCGGTCGCGTGGGTCAGGTGTACCGCACGGCCCTGGATATCTGCGATACCCAGGCTGAACTCATCCGCACCACCTTTCCCCCGCTCAATCGCTGCCTGACCGGCTACGACCTGGCGCACCTGCGCGACGAGCAGGGCCGCTTCAACCTCAACAGTGTGCTGTGCGGCGCCGAGGGGTCGCTGGGGTATGTGGTCGAGGCCAAGCTCAACGTGCTGCCGATTCCCAAGTATGCCGTCCTGGTGAACGTACGGTACGCAAGCTTCATGGACGCGCTGCGCGATGCCAATGCCTTGATGGCGCAGCGGCCGCTGTCCATCGAGACCGTCGATTCCAAAGTGCTCGGGCTGGCGATGAAGGACATCGTCTGGCACAGCGTGGCCGAGTATTTCCCGGCCGACCCCGAGCGCCCCACGCTGGGCATCAACCTGGTCGAGTTCTGCGGTGATGACACCATCGAGGTCAACGCCAAGGTCCAGGCGTTTATCGATCACTTGCGCGCCGACACCAGCGTCGAGCGTCTCGGCCATACGCTGGCCGAGGGCGCTGAGGCGGTGACCCGCGTCTACGCCATGCGCAAGCGCTCGGTCGGCCTGCTGGGCAATGTCGAAGGCGAAGTGCGGCCGCAGCCCTTCGTCGAGGATACGGCGGTGCCACCGGAAAAACTCGCCGACTACATCGCCGAGTTCCGTGCCTTGCTCGACGGCTACGGGTTGGCGTACGGCATGTTCGGCCACGTCGATGCCGGCGTGCTGCACGTGCGCCCCGCGCTGGACATGAAGGACCCGGCTCAGGCGGCCTTGGTCAAGCCTGTCTCCGATGCGGTGGCTGCGTTGACCCGTCGCTACGGCGGTTTGTTGTGGGGCGAGCATGGCAAGGGCCTGCGTTCTGAGTACGTGCCCGAGTATTTTGGCGAGCTGTACCCGGCACTGCAGCGTCTCAAAGGCGCGTTCGACCCGCACAACCAGCTCAACCCCGGCAAGATCTGCACACCGCCCGGTGCCAGCGAGGGCCTGACCAAGGTCGATGGCGTGACCTTGCGTGGCGAGTTGGACCGCACCATCGATGAGCGGGTTTGGCAGGCCTATGGCAGCGCCGTGCATTGCAACGGCAACGGTGCCTGCTACAACTACGACCCGAACGACGCCATGTGCCCGTCGTGGAAGGCGACTCGTGAACGTCGGCACTCGCCCAAAGGGCGGGCTTCGCTCATGCGCGAGTGGTTGCGCCTGCAGGGTGATGCGGGCGTGGATGTATTGGAGGTGGCGCGCAAGCCGGTTTCATGGATCAAAGGGCTGCCTGCGCGGTTGCGCAACGAGCGGGCGCGGCGCCAGGGTCAGGCTGACTTTTCCCATGAAGTTTATGACGCAATGGCTGGCTGCCTGGCCTGCAAGTCCTGCGCAGGGCAGTGCCCGATCAAGGTCAACGTACCTGATTTTCGCTCGCGTTTTCTCGAGCTGTACCACACCCGGTACCAGCGCCCTCTGCGTGACTACTTGATCGGCTCGCTGGAGTTCACCATCCCCTATCTGGCCCATGCGCCTGGTCTGTACAACGCGGTGATGAGCTCGAAATGGGTCAGCCGCCTGCTGGCCGAGCAGGTAGGCATGGTCGATAGCCCGTTGATCAGCCGTTTCAACTTCCAGGCGACCCTGACACGCTGTGGCGTGGGCATGGCTACGGTGCCGGCGCTGCGCGAACTGACGCCTGCCCAGCGCGAGCGCAGCATCGTGCTGGTGCAAGATGCCTTCACCCGTTACTTCGAGACGCCGTTGCTGTCGGCATTCATCGACTTGGCGCATCGCCTGGGCCACAAGGTTTACTTGGCACCGTACAGTGCCAATGGCAAGCCACTGCATGTTCAGGGCTTTCTGGGTGCCTTCGCCAAGGCCGCCGTGCGCAATGCCGCCCAGCTCAAGGCGTTGGCTGACTGCGGCGTACCGTTGGTCGGGCTGGATCCGGCCATGACCCTCGTCTATCGCCAGGAATACCTGAAAGTGCCTGGGCTCGAGGGGTGCCCCACTGTGCTGTTGCCTCAGGAATGGCTGTTGGGCGCACTGCCCGAGCAAGCGGCAGGGTGCACGTCCACCTTCCGTCTGATGGCCCATTGCACCGAGAAGACCAACGCCCCTGCCAGTACCCGGCAGTGGGAGCAGGTGTTCGAACGCATTGGGCTCAAGCTGATCACCGAGGCCACCGGCTGCTGCGGCATGTCAGGTACCTATGGGCACGAGGCGCGTAATCAGCAGACCTCAAAGAACATCTTCGAACAGTCCTGGGCGCTGAAACTGGATAAGGAGGGGGAGCCATTGGCGACCGGTTATTCCTGCCGCAGCCAGGTCAAGCGCATGGCTGGGCGGCCGATGCGTCATCCATTGGAAGTGGTGTTGCAGTACGCCAGGGGCTGAAGGGAAACTTGCTCGACCGAGCGGTGTGAAAACGTGCTGAAACGCAAGGCGCCATATCAGCCGTTTTCACACAGCCAGTGCGCGCGGTCTAGTCCTGGTCGGCGCTGGTCTGATCGTCACCTTCCTGCTCGAGAGCAGGTGCCGAGTCAGCGTGGGCGGTAACGGTGGGCTCTTCTGGGTTCAGGCTTGGGAAGGGAAGATTCGGGATCTCATGCATCTCGTCGTTCCTCGCAAGTGTGAGTGAAAAGGCTGCGCCAGGCGCGTGTGAAGCTTCAAGAAGCTGGGGCAGGATACACAAGTCTGGATGACAGTTTGGCTTTTTTCCTACGCCCGGTTAGCCCAGCGGATCGATCAACTCAGGTCATGCCGCAGGCTCAAGGCTGTTCTGGCTGCATAAAAAGGCGTGACCGACGGCCACGCCCGTGTGAGCCCCGCGACTGAAGCCCTGGGCAGTTTACTTGCGCCCTTCGGCCGTCTCGGCCACTTTGTCGGTGCGTGCGCACATGATGAAGTCGTTACGGTGCAGGCCCTTGATCGAGTGGCTCCACCAGGTGACGGTCACCTTGCCCCACTCGGTCAGCAGTCCCGGGTGATGCCCTTCGGCCTCGGCAATTTCCCCGACGGCGTTGGTGAACGCCAGGGCATGCTTGAAATTCTTGAACAAGAATACGCGCTCAAGCTCCATGTGGCCGTCACGCACTTCGATGTTCCAGTCCGGAATTTCGCGAATCAGCTCGGCCAGCTCCTGCTCGCTGACTTTTGGTGCATCGGCGCGGCAGGCTTCGCAGTGGGCTTGGTTCAAGGCATTCATACGTTGTTATCCATGTGGCGTTGTGAGTGGCAAGCAGCGTTCAAGCGGCAGCCTTGGGTGGAAACTTTGGCGCGTGCAAGCCTAGCTGCTGGGCTTGCGCGACCATGCCCATGATGTCTTCGTGAGCAAGGTCGAACAGGCGCTTGAGCTGGGGCAGCACGAAGTACACCGGCTGCAGAATGTCGATCCGATAAGGGGTGCGCATGGCCTCGATGGGGTCGAAGGCCTGATGCTCGGGTTCGCCAGACAGGCTGTAGACCGTCTCCTTGGGCGAGGACAGAATGCCACCGCCGTAGATCTTGCGGCCGTTGGGTGTGTCCATCAGGCCGAATTCGATGGTCATCCAGTACAGGCGCGCCAGATAGACGCGCTGCTCCTTGGTGGCGGCCAGGCCCAGCTTGCCGTAGGTATGGGTGAATTCGGCAAACCAGGGGTTGGTCAGCAGCGGGCAGTGGCCGAAGATTTCGTGAAAGATGTCCGGTTCCTGGAGGTAGTCCAGTTCTTCGGGCGTGCGAATGAACGTTGCCACCGGGAAGCGCTTGCTGGCAAGCAGCTCGAAGAAGGTCTGGAACGGAATCAATGCCGGAACCCGTGCGACCTGCCAGCCGGTGGTTGCCCCCAGCACCTTGTTGATCTCACCTAGCTGCGGGATGCGGTCATGAGGCAGCTTCAACTGCTCGATACCGTCGAGGTATTCCTGACAGGCACGCCCTTCGATCACCTTCAGTTGGCGGGTGATCAACGTGTTCCACACGCCATGCTCCTGCTGCGGGTAATCGATGAACCCCTGCGCATCAGGCTCGCGTGCCACATAGTGGGTGTGCTTCATGGAGGTCTCCTGATCAGCTCTTGTCGTTATGTACAGGTAGGCATCAGAAATAACCCGTTAATGCACAGTGCACATCTACTCATGGAGGGGATAGGGCCCAGGCGGGCACGCTATTTTGTAAGGATAATTTTACAAAACCCCTGAATTGTCCCAACATCAAGCTCCTGCAATGATCATCAGCGGTCATTTCGTAAGAATTCCTTTACAAGTTTTCCGCTCAGGCGGGAAGTTTTTGCCAGGCGTATCCCTTATGCGTATCAAAGTGCACTGCCAGAACCGTATCGGGATTCTGCGCGACATCCTCAACCTGTTGGTCGACTACGGCATCAACGTCTTGCGGGGCGAAGTAGGGGGTGACCATGGCAACGCCATCTACCTGCATTGCCCGAACCTCATCAACCTCCAGTTCCAGGCCCTGCGCCCCAAGTTCGAGGCCATCACGGGCGTGTTCGGCGTCAAGCGCGTGGGGCTGATGCCCAGCGAGCGCCGGCACATGGAACTCAATGCGCTGCTTGGGGCGCTGGAGTTTCCCGTGCTCTCGATCGACATGGGTGGCAGCATCGTGGCGGCAAACCGGTCGGCGGCCCAATTGCTGGGGGTGCGGGTCGACGAAGTGCCCGGCCTGCCACTGGCTCGCTACGTGGACGACTTCGACTTGCCGGAACTGGTGCGCAGCAACAAGTCGCGTATCAACGGTCTGCGGGTACAGGTCAAGGGCCATGTGTTCCTGGCCGACATCGCGCCGTTGCAGTCCGAGCACGATGACAGCGAAGCGTTGGCTGGCGCCGTGCTCACCCTGCACCGCGCCGATCGCATCGGTGAACGTATCTACAATGTGCGCAAGCAGGAGTTGCGGGGGTTCGACAGCATTTTCCAGAGCTCACGCCTGATGGCTGCCGTTGTCCGTGAAGCAAGGCGAATGGCGCCGCTGGATGCGCCGCTGTTGATCGAAGGGGAGACCGGCACCGGCAAGGAGCTTCTGGCCAGGGCGTGCCACCTGGCGAGCCCGCGTGGGCAGTCGCCGCTGATGGCGCTCAACTGTGCCGGCTTGCCTGAGTCGATGGCCGAGACCGAGCTGTTCGGCTACGGGCCGGGCGCCTTCGAAGGTGCCCGCGCCGAAGGCAAGCTGGGGCTGCTGGAGCTGACAGCCGGCGGCACGCTGTTTCTCGATGGCGTGGCTGAAATGAGCCCGCGGCTTCAGGTGAAGTTGTTGCGGTTCTTGCAGGACGGATGTTTTCGCCGTGTGGGTAGCGACGAGGAGGTCTATCTGGATGTACGGGTGATCTGCGCCACGCAGGTGGACCTGTCCGAGCTCTGTGCCCGGGGCGAATTCCGCCAGGACTTGTACCACCGGCTCAACGTGCTGTCGTTGCACATTCCGCCCTTGCGCGAATGCATGGATGGTCTTGATGGGCTGGTGCAGTATTTTCTCGATCAGGCCAGTCGGCAGATCGGATGCGCCATGCCTCGCCTGGCGACAGGGGCGATGCAAAAGTTGGCCAGCTATGATTGGCCGGGTAACGTTCGGCAGTTGGAAAACGTGGTATTCCAGGCGGTGTCGTTATGTGAAAACGGTGTGGTCAAGAGTGAGCATGTGCGGTTACCCGATTATGGCGTGCGACAGCCGTTGGGGGATTTTTCACTGGACGGTGCATTGTCCGATATTGTCGGGCGTTTTGAAAAAGCTGTATTGGAAAGTTTGCTCAAGGAGTTTCCAAGCAGCCGAGCATTGGGCAAGCGCTTGGGCGTATCGCACACGACCATTGCCAATAAGTTAAAATATTATTCACTTGGAAAATCAGCAGGGCACTGATTGGACTGTACTCAGGGTAGTGTTCTGTCGCTTTTAACTTTCAGTATTACTTGTGTGCAGACGGCCGCGAAGGGGGTCATTCGGCCCCCTTGGTCGCCGCGCTGTCAGCCGTTGGAGCAGCCGTTGCCCATCACGCGGTATTCCAGCACGTGGGTGTGGCCCTGCGAGTCGGCATAGGTCATGCGAGCGGGCACTACGCCGCAGACATTGGGGATTTCACTCATGGAAATGACGTGGTCGATGTCCAGGTGTTGCGAGTAACTGTACTGTTCAACCGGTGCCTGTTCGGCGGCCTGGGCTTCGTCGGCCATGGCCGTCCCGCACAGACTGCCCAGCAGTACTACCATTAAAGCTTTCATGTTTTATCTGCCTATTTAAGGTCGTGACCGTGCGCGCCGTGCGTGAGGCACTACGACAACCGTTAAGGTATTGATCAAGTTTGCAGAGAAGTGACAGTTGCCTTCGTGGGGGCGGTTACAGGTTGTCAATCTTCTTGCCGTTGCTGGCGAGATCAATTCTAGAACTGTGACCCAGGGTGAAACAGTGGGGCTTTTGATAAAGTCTATTGGTGAAATTGGTAATAATCCACGGCCTGCACCTTGCAAGGCAGCACAATGCCCGCGCTTGAGCGGTTGCGACCCGATCGACTGGCAAATTACTACCAACGTCGAATGGCGGTTATCGCTCTGGTACAGTTACATCGGTCCCATACAAAAACAACTATTACACCGAGGTAAACACGATGAGTGCGGCTCCACTGTATCCCGTTCGTCCCGAGATCGCGGCCACTACCCTGACAGACGAGGCCACCTACAAGGCCATGTACCAGCAGTCGGTGATCAACCCGGACGGCTTCTGGCGTGAGCAGGCCCAGCGCATCGACTGGATCAAGCCCTTCACCAAGGTCAAGCAGACTTCCTTCGATGACCACCACGTGGACATCAAATGGTTTGCCGATGGCACTCTGAACGTTTCCTCCAACTGCCTGGACCGCCACCTGGAAGAGCGTGGCGATCAACTGGCCATTATCTGGGAAGGCGACGACCCCTCCGAGCACCGCAACATCACCTACCGCGAACTGCACGAGCAAGTGTGCAAGTTCGCCAACGCCTTGCGCGGGCAAGACGTGCACCGCGGCGATGTGGTCACCATCTACATGCCGATGATTCCCGAGGCTGTGGTCGCCATGCTGGCATGCGCCCGTATCGGTGCAATCCATTCGGTCGTATTCGGTGGGTTCTCGCCCGAGGCCCTGGCAGGGCGCATCATCGATTGCAAGTCCAAGGTGGTGATCACTGCTGACGAAGGCGTGCGCGGCGGTCGCCGTACACCGCTCAAGGCCAATGTCGACCTGGCACTGACCAACCCTGAAACCAGCAGCGTGCAGAAGATCATCGTCTGCAAGCGCACCGGCGGCGACATTGCCTGGCACCAGCACCGCGACATCTGGTACGAAGACCTGATGAAAGTGGCTTCCAGCCACTGCGCGCCGAAGGAAATGGGGGCTGAGGAAGCCCTGTTCATCCTCTACACCTCCGGCTCGACCGGCAAGCCCAAGGGCGTGCTGCACACCACCGGTGGCTACCTGGTATACGCGGCGCTGACCCATGAGCGCGTGTTCGACTACCGCCCGGGCGAGGTGTACTGGTGCACCGCCGACGTCGGCTGGGTCACGGGCCACAGCTACATCGTCTACGGCCCGCTCGCCAACGGCGCCACCACCGTGTTGTTCGAAGGTGTGCCGAACTACCCGGACATCACCCGCGTGTCGAAGATCGTCGACAAGCACAAGGTCAATGTCCTCTACACCGCACCCACCGCCATCCGCGCCATGATGGCCGAAGGGCAGGCGGCGGTAGACGGCGCCGACGGTTCCAGCCTGCGCCTGCTGGGCTCTGTGGGCGAGCCGATCAACCCCGAAGCCTGGAACTGGTACTACAAGACTGTGGGCAAGGAGCGTTGCCCGATCGTCGATACCTGGTGGCAGACCGAAACCGGCGGCATCCTCATCAGCCCATTGCCAGGTGCGACGGCGCTCAAGCCAGGCTCGGCCACGCGCCCGTTCTTTGGCGTAGTACCGGCCCTGGTGGACAACCTGGGCAACCTGATCGAAGGCGCGACCGAGGGCAACTTGGTGATCCTCGATTCATGGCCAGGCCAGTCGCGCTCGCTGTACGGTGACCATGACCGGTTTGTCGATACCTACTTCAAGACGTTCCGGGGCATGTACTTCACCGGTGACGGCGCCCGCCGCGACGAGGACGGCTACTACTGGATCACCGGCCGCGTGGATGACGTGCTGAACGTCTCGGGCCACCGCATGGGCACCGCCGAGATCGAAAGTGCCATGGTGGCGCACGCCAAGGTGGCCGAGGCCGCGGTGGTTGGCGTGCCGCACGACATCAAGGGCCAGGGTATCTATGTCTACGTCACCCTCAATGCTGGCGTCGAGCCAAGCGAGCAACTGCGCCTTGAACTGAAGAACTGGGTGCGCAAGGAAATCGGCCCGATCGCCTCGCCGGATGTGATTCAGTGGGCACC
Source organism: Pseudomonas sp. xss_4 (assembly GCF_043104125.1). Lineage (NCBI taxonomy): Bacteria > Pseudomonadati > Pseudomonadota > Gammaproteobacteria > Pseudomonadales > Pseudomonadaceae > Pseudomonas > Pseudomonas sp. xss_4. The sequence continues at coordinate 111,176 of NZ_JBICKJ010000015.1, read as the reverse complement.
GGGATTGCCAAAGACCCGTTCGGGCAAGATCATGCGCCGCATCCTGCGCAAGATTGCAACCGCCGAGTACGACGCGCTGGGGGACATCTCGACCTTGGCAGACCCAGGTGTCGTGCAGCACCTGATCGACACGCACAAGGCCATGAGCCTGGCCACGGCTTGACGGCGCTGCGCGCGGTCCGAGATTCAAGCTTGATGGCAAGCTGATTTGGGGCGCGCCGCCAGTGCGCCAGCGTCCAGCACAGGCCCCGCCGGGTTAACCGGCGGGGTTTTTGCTTTATAGACCGCTGGGCCTGTTACCCGGCAGTGATCGGTTACTTTTTTGTCACCAGCAATGCGCTATGGCGGGGCGCCTGGAAACACTTGGCGCTGTTTAGGGGCATTTTGGCTGTCTTGTAGAACGCTCCATCACGCTACACTTGCCGTCCCACAAGGGTTTGCCAATAATAGGCCCAGGATTTGCTAGATTCATGGGTTCAATTTCTTGCGCTTTTGCATATTCTGCATTGGCTGTCAACATCGCCCGCAGCGGTTTCAGGCGCTTCTGTAAGTAGTTGTCGCTTTGAAGAAATTTCGACTACCGGGCTGTCGTTAAAATGCCATTCACTCGCTCGTGGTCTGCGACCTTGGTCGAACCCTGCGCGGCTCGCGTTGTAACCATTCGCATATCGGGCAGCTGTTACCTGCCTTGTATTGCCCCGTACCGATGGAGTTACCTGATGAAGAAGCTCGCACTGCTTGGCGCCCTGGCGCTGTCCGTGTTTTCCCTGGTATCGCAGGCCGATGAAAAACCGCTGAAAATCGGTATCGAAGCGGCTTACCCTCCTTTTGCCTTCAAGCAGCCCGATGGCAGCATCGCCGGCTTCGACTACGACATCGGCAACGCCCTGTGCGAAGAGATGAAGGCCAAGTGCACCTGGGTCGAGCAGGAGTTCGACGGCCTGATTCCTGCGCTGAAAGTGCGCAAGATCGACGCCATCCTGTCTTCGATGTCCATCACCGAGGACCGCAAGAAGTCGGTGGACTTTACCAAGCGTTACTACCTCACCCCGGCGCGTCTGGTGATGAAGGAAGGTACCGCGGTCACCGACAGCCTCGATGAGCTCAAGGGCAAGAAGATTGGCGTGCAGCGTGGCTCGATCCACGATCGCTTCGCCAAGGAAGTGCTCGCGCCCAAAGGCGCCACCGTGGTGCCATACGGCACGCAGAACGAAATCTACCTGGACGTGGCGGCTGGTCGTCTGGACGGCACCGTGGCCGACGCCACGCTGTTGGAAGATGGCTTCCTCAAGACCGATGCCGGCAAGGGCTTCGCGTTCGTAGGCCCTGCTTTCACCGACGTGAAGTACTTCGGTGACGGCGTCGGCATTGCCGTGCGCAAGGGTGACAAGGCCAACGTCGATCGCATCAATGCGGCCATCGATGCCATCCGTGCCAATGGCAAGTACAAAGAGATCGAGAAGAAATACTTCAACTTCGACATCTACGGCCCAGACGCGAACTGAGTCAGCCGTCAATCGCTATGCAATGGTGCAAACAGCAGAAGCGCTGAGGTTTGCACCATTTTTCATTCTCTAGGTCGAGGACCTCAACATGTTGAAAGGCTACGGGGCAGTCATCCTCGATGGGGCGTGGCTGACGCTACAGCTTGCCCTTTCGTCGATGGCCCTGGCCATCGTGCTCGGCCTGATCGGCGTGGCGCTGCGCTTGTCGCCCGTGCGCTGGCTGGCCTGGCTGGGCGACCTGTATTCCACGGTCATTCGCGGCATACCGGATCTGGTACTGATCCTGCTGATCTTCTATGGCGGGCAGGACATCATCAACCGCGTGGCGCCGCTGGTGGGCTACGAAGACTATATCGACCTGAACCCGCTGCTGGCAGGTATCGGTACGCTGGGCTTCATTTTCGGCGCCTACCTTTCGGAAACGTTCCGGGGTGCATTTCTGGGCATTCCAAAGGGCCAGGCCGAGGCGGGGGTCGCCTATGGCATGAATGCCCGGCAGGTGTTCTTCCGCATCCAGGTGCCGCAAATGATTCGCCTGGCGATTCCAGGCTTTACCAACAATTGGCTGGTGCTGACCAAGGCCACGGCGTTGATTTCGGTGGTCGGCCTGCAGGACATGATGTTCAAGGCCAAGCAGGCGGCCGATGCCACCCGTGAACCCTTCACCTTCTTCCTGGCAGTGGCCGCCTTGTACCTGGTGCTGACCAGCGTCTCGTTGCTGGCGCTGAAGTATCTGGAGCGCCGCTACTCGGTGGGTGTCAAGGTGACCGAATTATGATCTTCGACTACAACGTGGTCTGGGAAGCGTTGCCGATGTATTTCGACGGCCTGCTCACCACCCTCAAGCTGCTGGCAGTCTCGTTGTTCTTCGGCTTGCTGGCGGCCATTCCGCTGGGCTTGATGCGCGTGTCAAAGCGCCCGTGGGTCAACCTGCCGGCCTGGCTTTACACCTACGTCATTCGTGGCACGCCCATGCTGGTGCAGCTGTTCCTGATCTACTATGGTCTGGCGCAGTTCGAGGCCGTCAGGGCCAGCGTGTTCTGGCCCTTGTTGTCCAGCGCAACCTTCTGCGCGTGCCTGGCCTTTGCCATCAACACCAGCGCCTATACCGCCGAGATCGTTGCCGGCAGCCTCAAAGCCACGCCCCATGGCGAGATCGAGGCGGCCAAGGCCATGGGCATGTCGCGCATGAAGATGAACCGACGCATCCTGCTGCCGTCTGCGCTGCGCCGTGCGCTGCCGCAATACAGCAATGAAGTGATCATGATGCTGCAAACCACCAGCCTGGCGTCGATCGTGACCCTGATCGACATCACCGGTGCCGCGCGCACGGTCAATGCCCAGTACTACCTGCCTTTCGAGGCCTACATCACGGCGGGCGTGTTCTACCTGTGCCTGACCTTCATCCTGGTGCGCCTGTTCAAGATGGCCGAACGCCGCTGGCTCGGCTACCTGGCGCCGCGCAAGCACTGACCGCTCTGTGAGAATCGACAGCATGTACAAACTCCAAGTCCAAGACCTGCACAAGCGCTACGGCAGCCATGAGGTCCTCAAGGGCGTTTCCCTGGCGGCCAAGGCAGGCGACGTCATCAGCATCATCGGCTCCAGTGGGTCGGGCAAGTCCACCTTCCTGCGCTGCATCAACCTGCTGGAGCAGCCCCATGCAGGCAAGATACTGCTCAACAACGAAGAGCTGAAACTGACCCCCGGCAAGGATGGCGCACTCAAGGCAGCCGATGCGCGCCAGCTGCAACGCATGCGCTCGCGCCTGGCGATGGTGTTCCAGCATTTCAACCTGTGGTCGCACATGACGGCGCTGGAGAACATCATCGAGGCGCCGGTGCATGTGCTGGGGGTCAGCCGCAAGGAGGCACTGGAGAAGGCCGAGCACTACCTTGAGAAGGTCGGGGTTGCCCACCGCAAGGATGCCTTCCCGGGGCACATGTCCGGTGGCGAGCAGCAACGTGTGGCCATTGCGCGCGCACTGGCCGTTGAACCAGAGGTCATGCTGTTCGACGAACCGACCTCGGCCCTGGACCCTGAACTGGTTGGCGATGTACTCAAGGTGATGCAGGCACTGGCCCAGGAAGGCCGGACCATGGTGGTGGTGACCCACGAAATGGGTTTTGCCCGCGAGGTGTCCAACCAGTTGGTGTTCCTGCACAAGGGCCTGGTCGAAGAGACCGGCTGCCCCCGTGAGGTGCTGGCCAACCCGCGTTCGGAACGCCTGAAGCAGTTCCTGTCCGGCAGCCTGAAGTAAAAGCTGCTTTTTTGCACCACGATAGGGCATGCTGCGTGTCACGCGCAGCCTGACCCGGCGCATCGAATCGAACGATCTCAGGTTTCGGACCTTACCCTATGACCACCCAGCGAATTGGTTTTCTCATCTGGCCCAGCACCCGGCCACTGACCCTGGCGCTGGCCGAAGAAGTCCTGCAGGTGGCGCAGCGGGTCCATCCCGACGTGGTTTACGAAACCCTGTTCCTGCAAGCCGAAGCCCCGGTCGAAGGCAGCTGGCGCATGCCCGGCGAACCTTGGAACGGGCGCCTGGAAGGGTGCCACAAGCTGTTTTTGATGGCCGATGAGGCGCCGGGCAACATCGGGGCTGCGCTGTCGACGGCGCTCAAGCAATTGGCCCGCAGCGGCTGCATGATTGGCGGGCTGTCTGCCGGGGTCTACCCACTGGCCATGCTTGGCCTGCTCGACGGCTACCGCGCAGCCGTGCATTGGCGCTGGCAGGACGATTTTGCCGAGCGCTTCCCCAAGGTCATCGCCACTAGTCATCTATTCGACTGGGACCGTGATCGCCTGACGGCCTGCGGCGGTATGGCGGTAACCGACCTGTTGCTGGCAGTGCTGGCCCGTGACCATGGCGCTGAGCTGGCAGGCGCGGTGTCCGAGGAACTGGTGGTCGAGCGTATTCGCGAGGGCGGTGAGCGCCAGCGCATCCCGCTGCAGAACCGGCTGGGCTCGAGCCACCCCAAGCTCACCCAGGCGGTGCTGTTGATGGAGGCCAACATCGAGGAGCCGCTGACCACCGATGAAATTGCCCAGCATGTCTGCGTGTCACGGCGACAGCTCGAGCGCATCTTCAAACAATACCTGAGCCGGGTGCCGAGCCAGTATTACCTGGAGCTGCGCTTGAACAAGGCACGGCAGATGCTGATGCAGACCAGCAAGTCCATCATCCAGATAGGCCTGTCGTGCGGCTTCTCCTCCGGCCCGCATTTCTCCAGTGCCTACCGCAACTTCTTTGGCGCCACCCCCCGTGAAGACCGCAACCAGCGACGCAGCAGCAGCCCGTTCGAACTGAGCTCCGCGCCGGCTGAAAAAGGTTAGTCGACGTGCCAGCACGCTCGTGCTGCATAACCTGGTGAACGCCCGTTCACCCAGCTTCGTCTCTGCCGTACACTGCGCGATTGCGACAGTGTTTGTCGCATTGCCGAAAGCCCGCCCGAATGCCGGTTTTGCGCTGTAACAAGTTGTCGCTTGGCCGCAAGGCCACGCGCTGATCGTTCCTTACAATCCCCCCATCGCTCGCCACTTCCAGGTCAGCGATCCTCTTCAGGAGACTCAGATGTCCGTTGAGCAAGCCCCGGTGCTACGTGCCGATTTCGATCAGGTCATGGTCCCCAATTACTCCCCGGCGGCCTTCATTCCTGTGCGAGGCGAGGGCTCCCGTGTCTGGGACCAGACTGGCCGTGAATTGATCGACTTTGCCGGTGGCATCGCTGTCAATGCCCTGGGCCACTGCCATCCGGCCTTGGTCAAGGCTCTGACCGATCAGGCCAATACCCTGTGGCATGTATCCAACGTCTTCACCAACGAGCCGGCCCTGCGCCTGGCTCACAAGCTGGTTGAGGCCACGTTTGCCGACCGAGCGTTCTTCTGCAACTCTGGCGCCGAGTCCAACGAGGCGGCGTTCAAGTTGGCCCGCCGTGTAGCCCACGACCGCTTCGGCCCTGAAAAGCACGAGATCATCGCAACGCTCAACAGCTTCCACGGCCGCACGTTGTTTACCGTGAGCGTGGGCGGCCAGCCAAAGTATTCCGATGGTTTCGGGCCGAAAATCACGGGTATCAGCCACGTGCCCTACAACGACCTGGAAGCGTTGAAGGCGCGCATTTCCGACAAGACCTGCGCTGTGGTGATCGAGCCGATCCAGGGCGAAAGTGGTGTGGTGCCGGCTGACAAGGCCTACCTGGAAGGCGCGCGCGCCTTGTGCGACCAGCACAATGCCCTGCTGATATTCGACGAGGTGCAGACCGGTGTCGGTCGTACCGGGTCGCTGTATGCCTACCAGCACTATGGCGTGACGCCCGACATCCTGACCAGCGCCAAGAGCCTGGGCGGCGGCTTCCCCATCGGCGCCATGCTCACCACCAATGACTTGGCCAAGCACCTGGCTGTCGGCACCCACGGTACGACCTATGGCGGCAACCCGCTGGGCTGCGCGGTGGCCTGCGCCGTGCTGGACGTGATCAACACCCCGCAGACCCTGGCAGGCATCAAGGCCAAGCATGAGCGTTTCAAGTCTCGTCTGGAGCAGATCGGCCGCGACAATGGGCTGTTCAGTCATGTGCGCGGCGTGGGCCTGCTGATCGGTTGTGTGCTTTCCGAGGCCTGGCAGGGCAAGGCCAAGGACGTGCTCAACGCCGCTGAGAAGGAAGGCGTCATGGTGTTGCAGGCAGGGCCTGACGTGGTGCGTTTTGCACCTAGCCTGGTGGTCGAGGATGCCGACATCGACGAAGGCCTGCAGCGCTTCGAACGTGCCGTGGTCACCTTGACCCAAGGCTGAGCCGGCTCGCAGGGTCGGCGCCGCGCCGGTTGCAACACCGGCCGGTGAGCCCGGATTCCAACGCAGGCGCCTGACGCCTGCCTTTTTTTACGCGCCGCCATTGGCAGCGCGTTTTCCAAGGAGTGACACCATGCTGGTGATGCGCCCGGCGCAAATGGCTGATCTGAACGAAGTGCAGCGAATGGCTGCGGACAGCCCCATTGGTGTCACCTCGTTGCCGGACGACAGCGCTCGGCTGGGCGACAAGATCGCCGCCTCCGAGACCTCCTTCGCCGCCGAGGTCAGCTTCAATGGCGAGGAGCGCTACTTCTTCGTGCTTGAAGACAGCGAGACCGGCAAGCTGGCTGGCTGCTCGGCCATAGTCGCCTCGGCAGGGTATTCCGAGCCTTTCTACAGTTTTCGCAACGAAACGTTCGTCCACGCCTCGCGGGAACTGAAGATCCACAACAAGATTCACGTCCTGTCGCTGTGTCACGACCTGACCGGCAACAGCTTGCTGACCAGTTTCTACGTGCTGCCCGAGCTTGTGGGCAGTGGGTGGGCCGAGCTCAACTCACGGGGTCGCCTGTTGTTCATGGCATCGCACCCCGAGCGTTTTGCCGAGTCGGTTGTGACGGAAATCGTCGGCTTTAGCGACGAGCAGGGCGAGTCGCCCTTCTGGGACGCCATCGGGCGCAACTTCTTCGACTTGAGCTATGCCGATGCCGAGCGCCTGTGCGGCCTCAAGAGCCGCACGTTCCTGGCCGAGCTGATGCCTCATTACCCCATCTATGTGCCCTTGCTGCCTGACGCTGCGCAGGAAGCCATGGGCCAGGTGCATCCGCGGGCACAGATCACCTTCGACATCCTCATGCGCGAAGGCTTCGAAACCGAGCACTACATCGACATCTTCGATGGCGGTCCCACCCTGCATGCCCGTACCTCGGGTATTCGTTCGATTGCGCAAAGCCGCGTGGCGCCCGTGAAGATCGAGCCGGTTGCGGCCCGCGGCACACGGCCGTACCTGGTCTGCAACGGCCAGCTGCAAGATTACCGTGCCGTGCTGGTGGAACTGGACTGGGTACCTGGCAAGCCCGTCAGCCTGAGCCAGGAGGTGGCCGACGCCCTGGGGGTGGGCGAGGGTGCCAGTGTGCGGCTGGTCGCGGCCTGAGCGCCGCCCGCCATCTTGCAGGATTAGCAGAGTTTCGCGCCGGTTGATGCCGCCGCACAAGGAGATAGCATGATCGTTCGTCCTGTACGCAGTAGCGACCTGCCTGCGTTGATCGAATTGGCACGCAGCACCGGCACCACGGGGCTGACCACGCTGCCTGCCAACGAGGAACGCCTGGAGCATCGCGTCGGGTGGGCGGAAAAGAGCTTTCGCGGTGAAGCCGAGCGCGGTGATACCGACTACCTCTTCGTGCTGGAAAACGACGAAGGGCTGGTCGTGGGCATCAGTGCCATCGCTGGTGCCGTAGGCCTGCGCGAGCCCTGGTACAACTACCGCGTCGGGCTTACCGTCAGTGCGTCCCAGGAATTGAAGATCTACCGCGAGATCCCCACGCTGTTCCTGGCCAACGACCTGACCGGCAATTCCGAGCTGTGCTCGCTGTTCCTGCGCCATGACTACCGCTCAGGGCTCAATGGTCGGCTGCTGTCCCGGGCGCGCATGCTGTTCATCGCCGAGTTTCCCGAGCTGTTCGGCCAGAAGATCATGGCGGAGATGCGTGGCATGTCCGATGCCCAAGGGCGCTCGCCGTTCTGGGAGAGCCTGGGCCGCCATTTCTTCAAGATGGAATTCAGCCAGGCCGACTACTTGACGGGGGTGGGCAACAAGTCGTTCATCGCCGAGCTGATGCCCAGGTTCCCGCTTTACACCTGCTTCCTGTCCGAAGCGGCGCGCAGCGTGATCGGCCGGGTGCATGCCGACACCGAGCCGGCATTGGCCATGCTCAAGCAGGAAGGCTTCACTTACCAGGGGTACGTGGACATCTTCGACGCAGGGCCTGCCATCGAATGCGACACGGCCCGCATCCGCGCGGTACGCGACAGCCAGACATTGGTACTGGCCATCGGTACGCCTGGTGAGGATGCCACGCCATTCATCATCCACAACCGTAAGCGCGACGACTGCCGCATCACGGCCGCCCCGGCTCGGCTGGCGGCGGGTACGCTGGTGGTCGACCCGCTGACGGCCAAGCGCCTGCGCATGGGTGCAGGCGACAACGTGCGGGCCGTGCCCCTGTCGGCCGCCCGGGAGGGCCAGTAAATGACCACGCATTACATCGGCGATAACTGGGTAGCAGGGCGCGGCGAGCACTTGACATCGCTCAACCCGGTGAGTCAGGCGACCGTCTGGCAAGGGCAGGGGGCTGATGCAGGCCAGGTACGGGCTGCCGTACAGGCTGCGCGCCAGGCTTTTCCTGCCTGGGCGCACATGAGCCTGCAGGCGCGCATCGAGGTGCTGGAACAGTTTGCGGCGCAGCTAAAACAGCATGCCGACGCGCTGGCCTATTGCATTGGCGAGGAAACCGGCAAGCCCTTGTGGGAATCGGCTACCGAAGTCACCAGCATGATCAACAAGGTGGCAATCTCGGTGCAGAGCTACCGTGAGCGCACCGGCGAGAAGAGCGGCCCTCTGGCTGACGCCACTGCGGTGCTGCGCCACAAGCCCCACGGCGTGGTGGCGGTATTCGGGCCTTACAACTTTCCCGGTCATTTGCCGAACGGGCATATCGTCCCGGCGCTGCTGGCTGGAAACTGCGTGGTGTTCAAACCCAGTGAGCTGACGCCCAAGGTGGCCGAGCTGACCGTCAATTGCTGGATTGCCGCGGGCCTGCCCGCCGGGGTGTTGAACCTGGTGCAAGGTGGTCGTGAAACGGGCGTGGCCTTGGCCGCCGACCCCGGTATCGATGGGTTGTTCTTCACTGGCTCCAGTGGTACCGGGCACCTTCTGCACCAGCAGTTCGCCGGCCGCCCCGACAAGATTCTGGCCTTGGAGATGGGCGGGAACAACGCGCTGGTAGTGGACGAAGTCCAGGACCTTGACGCTGCGGTCTATACCATCGTTCAGTCGGCCTTCATTTCGGCGGGCCAGCGCTGCACCTGCGCACGCCGTCTGCTGGTGCCGCAGGGCCCATGGGGCGATCAGTTGCTGGAACGGCTGGTCCAGGTGAGCCGTACCCTGGCCGTAGGTGCTTTCGATCAGCAACCGGCCCCGTTCATGGGGTCGGTGATTTCTCTGCAGGCGGCGCAGGCGCTGCTGACCGCCCAGGCTGAGCTGATTGCAAAGGGCGGCGTCAGCCTGCTGGAGATGACGCAGCCGCAGCATGATGCCGCCTTGCTGACCCCGGGTATCGTCGATGTCACGGGCGTGACGCTGCGCAAGGATGAGGAGTTTTTCGGGCCGCTGCTGCAGGTGCTGCGCTACCCCGATTTCGAGGCGGCCATCGCCGAAGCCAACAACACCCGTTATGGCCTGGCTGCCGGGTTGCTCAGCGATTCCCAGGCCCGCTATGAGCATTTCTGGCTACACAGCCGCGCAGGCATCGTCAACTGGAACCGCCAGCTCACCGGTGCAGCCAGCAGCGCGCCGTTCGGTGGGGTGGGCGCCAGTGGCAATCACCGGGCAAGCGCCTACTACGCAGCCGACTACTGCGCCTACCCCGTCGCGTCGCTGGAGGCCACCAGCCTGACCTTGCCGGCCACCCTGGCGCCGGGCGTCATACTATAACGATGGTCGGAGCCTTGCCGATGAAAGCATACGAAGTGAATTTTGACGGCCTGGTAGGGCCTACCCACAACTACGGTGGCTTGTCCTACGGCAACGTGGCCTCCCAGAGCAACAGCCACCAAGGGTCCAACCCGCGCGAAGCGGCGCGCCAGGGGCTGGCGAAGATGAAGGCGTTGGCCGACCTCGGCTTCAAGCAGGGGGTACTGGCGCCCCAGGAGCGCCCCGATGTGGCCGCGCTGCGCCAGCTTGGCTTCGCCGGCACCGATGCCCAGGTGATCCAGCGCGCCGCACGGGAGGCCATGCCGCTGCTGGTTGCCAGTTGCTCGGCGTCGAGCATGTGGGTGGCCAACGCCGCGACGGTCAGCCCCAGCGCCGATACGGCCGATGGGCGGGTGCACTTCACTGCTGCCAACCTCAACTGCAAATACCACCGCAGTATCGAGCACCCCACTACCAGTCGCGTGCTGGCAGCCATGTTCGGGGACGAGGCCCATTTCAGTCACCATCCCGCCTTGCCGAGCGTCGCCCAATTCGGCGATGAGGGCGCCGCGAACCACACGCGGTTCTGCCGCGATTATGGGCAGGCTGGGGTCGAATTCTTCGTCTATGGCCGCAGTGCTTTCGACAGCCGCTACCCGGCACCTCAGAAATACCCGGCCCGGCAAACCCTCGAAGCGTCCCAGGCCGTGGCCCGCCTGCACGGGCTCAGCGCCGACGCGGTGGTCTATGCTCAGCAAAACCCCGCGGTGATCGACCAGGGTGTGTTTCACAACGATGTCATCGCGGTCGGCAATGGGGAGGTGCTGTTCTACCATGAGGATGCGTTTCTCGATACCGAGGCCGTGCTCACCGAGCTTCGTGCCAAGCTGGCGGCCAAGGGCGGTGAGTTGCAGGCCATTTGCGTGCCGCGTGCCACCGTTTCGGTAGAGGATGCCGTGCGCTCCTACCTGTTCAACAGCCAGCTGCTCAGCCGCGACGATGGGTCGATGCTGCTGGTGGTGCCGGAGGAGTGCCGCAACAACGAGCGGGTCTGGACGTATCTGCAGCAGCTTACCAGCCTGGGCACAGCGGTGCGGGAGGTGCAGGTGTTCGACCTCAAGCAGAGCATGCAAAACGGTGGCGGGCCGGCTTGCCTGCGCCTGCGTGTGGCCCTGAACGAAACGGAACTGGCGGCGGTGAACCAAGGCGTTATCATGAGCGCCCCGTTGTACGAGACACTGCTGCAGTGGGTCGATCGGCACTACCGTGACCGTCTGGTCGACGCTGACCTGGCCGATCCTCTGTTGCTGCAGGAGTGCCGTACGGCACTGGACGAATTGACCCAGATACTCAAGTTGGGCTCGGTATACCCGTTCCAACGCCAACCTTGAAGAGAGAATTGCAATGACCGACGCCCTGCGCCTGATCCTGGAAGATGAAGACGGCACTCAGCTGGAAACTTCGTGCACGCGCTTTGCCGTGATGTGGCAAGGCAAGGAAGTATGGATCCAGCAGGACGGCCGCGGCCAACTGCTGATCGGGGTGGATGTGGAGGAGGGCGACGCCGAATATGCCAACCTGCTGCTGCGCCCCCTTGCGACCAACCTGGTCAGCCTGCAACTGGAAATGGAGCCGGCCGACGTCGGCGAAGACGACGACCACGTTCACGGTCCGGACTGCGGCCACCATCACTGAGGACGCCCACCATGCTCGCCCTTGGCAAATTGCTTGAGCTGACCCTCACCGGCCATGAACCGGCCGAGAAGACCCAAGTGACGCCCAGGGGCGTGCGCCTTCGCTGGCTGGGGCAGGGAGCCCTGGAAGTGAGCCCCAGCGCCGCTGACGACTGCGGCCTGGACCTGTTGCTGTCTGCAGGTATTCACGGCAACGAGACCGCCCCGATCGAGTTGCTCGAACGTCTGCTGCATGGTGTTGCACGTGGAGACATCGTGCCTCGGGCGCGGGTGCTGTTGCTGTTCGGCAACCCGGCGGCCATCGTCAAAGGTGAGCGGTTCGTCGAACAGGACATCAACCGCCTGTTCAATGGCCGCCACGAGCAATCCAGCGGGCCGGAGGCGTTGCGCGCTGCCGAGCTTGAACAATTCGCGCGGGTCTTTTTCAGCAAGCCTGGGCGTAGTCGCTTGCACTACGACCTGCACACGGCCATTCGAGGCTCCAGGATCGAGCAGTTCGCGCTGTATCCCTTCAAGCAAGGGCGCACACATTCCCGGCGTGAACTGGCCCGCCTGGCTGCGGCGGGCATGGAGGCGGTGCTGTTGCAGTGCAAGCCTTCGATCACGTTCAGTGCCTTTACCTACGAGCAGCTCGATGCCGAGGCCTTTACCCTTGAGCTGGGCAAGGCCCGCCCTTTTGGCCAGAACGACGCGGTGAATCTGGACAAGCTCGAAGCACGGCTAGTGCACATCCTTCAGGCCACCGAGCCCGATGACGGCGGGTCGTTGGAGGGGTTGCAGTTGTTTCGCGTGGCGCGTGAGGTCATCAAGCACAGCGACGGTTTCCGCTTGCACCTGCCAGCCGACATCCAGAATTTCTCTCCGCTGGACAAAGGCTACCTGCTGGCCGATGACCTGGCTGGCGTGCGCTGGGTAATCGAAGAAGAGGGCGCACGGATCATATTCCCCAACCCCAAGGTGCGTAATGGCCTTAGGGCGGGGATCATCGTGGTGCCTGATGACGGTGAAAATCTGGCCTGAACCTTAGATGTCGGTACCCGGAGCCGGTAGCAGTACGCCCGGAGCCAAGGCTTCGTATGCGTCCTGCAGCATCCTGGCAAGTGCAGTCAGGCCGTCCAAGCCCTTGGCTTGGTAAGGGTCGTACAGTACAGCGGTGTATTCACCGGGTAGCAAATCGGCGTATTTGGCTGGGATGACGCGGCTCAGGTCGAAGCCTGGTCCCTGTTGCGCCGGGCCTGCATGGCATTGCATGAGCACGATGTCGGGTACGTTGGCGTAGCCTTGACGGGCAGCGTCCAATGCCTTTTTCAAATCAGGGTAGCCCGACAGCAATGCGAGCTGCTCATACACCCGGTTCTGGAACTGCGGAGTGCCGTAGATGAAGAGGTGGTCGATGGCAGTGGTTTCGAAACGCGCATTATCGCTAGCATTGGCATCCACGCGCAGTGTGCCATCGGCGTTATCGGTCAACCCTGCTGGAATGTCCTCGCCGCTGAACAGCAAGTGCACACGCTGATCGGGTGTGGACCTGTTCAGTCTCAGCGACACCCCGTCCACTTCCAGATCCAGGCCGCACTCCTGGCTCAGGCTAACGTTCGCAGTATTGAGCCAGACCTGGATTTCATCGAGAGTGCCAACCTTCACATCGTCGTCGAAAGCCTCGATCAGCCTTCGTTGGATGTTGAACTTGTTAGCCGAATAGAGTTTGTACAGCTCGTAACCAAAATAGACACGAGACCCGAGACGTTCTTCGCCGTCTGTAGCATCGTAGGCTAACGCTTCGTCCATTTCCCCGAAGCTCAAACGCTCGCTTTTGTCGCCGCCGTCGATATTGAAGGTTTGGGTTACTGCAGTCATGGGCATGATCTCCTGTTCAAGAGCATTCAGGCTAAGCCTGCCGGCTTTGCTGGGTGCGGTAGTTATTTAGGCTCAGCCGAAGCTGTATTGAATGGGCCGGTGATCCACCGGAGTCTGTGTCCAATCTTGCCTACGGATAGGTCTGCCGGGCTGGCAGGCCAAGCTCCAAGCGCAGTGCATTCTCATTGAAGGGGAAGGGGTTGCTGGTGTCTGGCGGGGTGACCGGATCGTCGTCGTAGTCGAAGCCTTGTAGCCCCGCCTCCAAACCAACGGCCTGCCGTTCCGGCTCGTCCGTGACGCTGCCGGTGACGAAATTCCAGACATGGCAGAGTTCGTGATAGAGCATGACCACTGAAGGCGTGTCAGGGCGCTGAGCCAGCGGGTTGTAACCGATGCGGCAATTGAGTGCGCGTGCACCGCGCTTGCCGTTGCGAATCGTTGGGTCACCCTGGCCAGGGTCATAGTCAGCATCGGCGTTGTCCAGTGCCTCTATGCTCGAGATGATCACCCGCGCACCGTTGGTCACCAGGTCATGGAGCAATACCGAGGCGGTGGGGCTGGCCCGGAGCAGGTTGAGTTGACGGTTCACCTTCTCGATGTAGTGCGCCTCGCCCTGCACCAGAAACGTCTTGAGGTAGTCGGCGGGCAGAGTTGTCTGGGCAAGGTCATAAAGCACAGGCGCTGTGAAGCCGCCCTCTGGTGTGATAGCGCGAGCGTCACCGTACAAGCGGTCGTCAAGCATGCCGGTAGTGAGGCGGTTATGGCCGTCGAGTGCCTCGATCACGGCCCTGCCTTCGACAACCTTGACGATATCCTCGCCTTCGCCTGCGTAAATGAAGGCATGGGTTGCGCCGCTGTGCACGGTGTCGTTGCCGGCACCGGCATCGATCTCGACTTGCTGCAGGCGCGTGGTTTCGATCAGGTCGTTGCCTGGGCCTGCATCGATCATCACTCGCCCGACGGCGGTGCTGTCAGCAGTGGCCACACCTTCCACTTTAATGATGTCGTCGCCATCACCGGTTTCCAGCACCACCTGGTTGGCGACCGCGATGGCCACGTGTACACGGTCATCCCCTGAGCCTGTGCGAACGTGAAGGATGTCGTCGCCCATCAGCGCCAGTGCGTAGCGCAAGCCGCTGCTGCGCAGCATCACGCCGCTGGCATGCGCTTCGACAGACAGCGTGACACGGGGTCGCAGCGCCTGCACCCGCACGATTTGATCTTCGCGCGCGATGATGAACGCCTGGTCCTGATAGGGCAGCACATGCTGCTCCACCAGGCCGGCGGGGGTATATACGACAAGATTGGCTTGAGGCATTGGCGATATCCTTCTGGTTTCGAGGAAAGCACCTTAAGCCCCGGCCAGGGCGGCTCAGCGGTAACCGGCTACCGCGTTTGCTTGATGACCCTCGGTGTTCAGGGCGCATGTCGGGTCTACCGTTGGCAGACAGCGGTTTCAGGAGTTGCCAGCCAGGAAGCCAGGGATTTAGCATCAGGCGTGATAAATGATTGATGCGTTTGACGCTGCCAATAGCCGATTCGGCCATTTCAATAGCACAAACTCACTGCACCAAGCCTGCAGGCCCGATATAATGCGGCCCTTTGCCGTCGTTTCGTCGACGCTTTGCCCTGATGGGCCGCCGTTTCCGTGGAAGATCCTATGAAAAGCGCAGAAATCCGTGAAGCCTTCCTTCGCTTCTTCGAAGAACAGGGGCATACCCGAGTCGCGTCCAGTTCGCTGATTCCGAATAACGACCCGACCCTGTTGTTCACCAATGCCGGCATGAACCAGTTCAAGGACTGTTTCCTCGGAGCGGAGAAGCGCGCCTATACCCGTGCTGTCAGCAGCCAGAAGTGCGTGCGCGCCGGTGGCAAGCACAACGACCTGGAAAACGTCGGTTACACCGCACGTCACCATACCTTCTTCGAAATGCTGGGCAACTTCAGCTTCGGTGATTATTTCAAGCGCGACGCCATCACCTTCGCCTGGACTTTCCTCACGTCGGAGAAGTGGCTGAACCTGCCCAAGGACAAGCTCTGGGTCACGGTCTATGCCACCGACGACGAAGCCTACGATATCTGGACTAAGGAAGTAGGGGTGCCCGCCGAGCGCATGGTGCGCATCGGTGATAACAAGGGCGCGCCCTATGCGTCGGACAACTTCTGGACCATGGGCGACACCGGTCCATGCGGGCCGTGCACCGAAATCTTCTATGACCACGGTGCAGATATCTGGGGCGGCCCGCCCGGCTCGCCCGAAGAAGACGGCGACCGTTACATCGAGATCTGGAACAACGTGTTCATGCAGTTCAACCGTACAGCCGACGGCGTGCTGCACCCATTGCCGGCGCCGTCGGTCGATACTGGCATGGGCCTGGAGCGCATCAGCGCCGTGCTTCAGCACGTGCATTCGAACTACGAGATCGACCTGTTCCAGAACCTGCTGTCAGCGGCGGCCACGGCCATCGGTTGCAGCAACGAGGGGCAGGCCTCACTGAAAGTGGTAGCCGACCACATCCGTTCCTGCGGTTTCCTGATTGCCGACGGCGTGCTGCCTTCGAACGAAGGCCGTGGCTATGTGCTGCGCCGCATCATTCGTCGTGCTTGCCGTCACGGCAACAAGCTGGGCGCCAAGGGCAGCTTCTTCTACCAGATCGTCGCCGCGCTGGTTGCCGAAATGGGTGAAGCGTTTCCGGAGCTGGGCAGCCAGCAGGCGCATATCGAGCGTGTGCTTAAAGCCGAAGAAGAACAGTTCGCCAAGACCCTTGAGCAGGGCCTGCGCATTCTCGAGCAGGACCTGGCCCAGTTGCAGGGCGACGTGGTGCCGGGCGATGTGGTGTTCAAGCTTTACGACACCTACGGCTTCCCGATGGACCTGACTGCCGATATCGCCCGTGAGCGCGAGCTCACCATCGACGAGGCCGGTTTCGAACGTGAAATGGAGGCCCAGCGCGAGCGTGCACGCTCTGCCAGCGCGTTTGGCATGGACTACAACAGCCTGGTCAAGGTCGACAGTGCGACCGAGTTCCTGGGCTACGAGGCCACCGAGGCCTCGGCCAGGATCATTGCGCTGTATCACGATGGCCAGTCGGTTGACCAACTGGGCGAGGGCCAGGAAGGCGTGATCGTGCTGGATCGCACGCCTTTCTACGCCGAGTCCGGTGGCCAGGTGGGCGACTCCGGTTACATACAGGCAGGCTCGGCGCGCTTCGACGTGCGCGACACCACCAAGACCGGGGGCGCCTTCTTGCATCACGGCGTGGTCGCCACCGGTGCGCTGATCGTAGGCTCTCCAGTGCAAACCAAGGTCGACGCGGATGTGCAGCACGCCACCGCCCTGAACCACTCGGCCACCCACCTGTTGCATGAAGCCTTGCGCCAGGTGCTGGGCGAGCATGTGCAGCAGAAAGGCTCGCTGGTGGACAGCCAGCGCCTGCGCTTTGACTTCAGCCACTTCGAAGCGGTGAAGCCTGAGCAGATCAAGGCGCTGGAAGACATCGTCAACCGCGAAGTACGCCGCAACACGCCTGTGCAAACCGAGCTGACCGACATCGAGACGGCCAAAGCCAAGGGTGCCATGGCCCTGTTCGGCGAGAAGTACGGCGATACGGTGCGCGTGCTGACCATGGGCGGCGACTTTTCGGTAGAGCTGTGCGGTGGCATTCATGCCAAGCGCACAGGCGACATCAGCGTCTTCAAGATCATCAGCGAAGGCGGCGTGGCGTCGGGCGTGCGTCGTATCGAGGCCGTGACCGGTGCTGCTGCGCTGGCTTACCTGAACGCTGCCGAGGAGCAGGTCAAGGAAGCGGCGCAACTGGTGAAAGGTAACCGTGACAACCTGATCGACAAGCTGTCGGCTGTGCTTGAGCGCAACCGCCAGCTGGAGAAGCAGCTCGAGCAGCTGCAGGCCAAGGCCGCCAGCGCCGCCGGGGATGATCTCTCCAACGCGGCTGTGGCGGTCAAGGGTGCCAAGGTGCTCGCCGCCCGTGTAGACGGGCAGGATGGCAAGGCCTTGCTCGCCCTGGTCGATCAGCTTAAGAACAAGCTCGGCCATGCAGTGATCCTGCTGGGCAGCGAGCATGAGGGCAAGGTCGTGCTGGTGGCCGGCGTGACCAAAGACCTCTCCAGCCAACTCAAGGCTGGCGATCTGATGAAGCAAGCCGCTGCGGCAGTGGGTGGCAAGGGCGGCGGGCGTCCGGACATGGCACAGGGTGGCGGCGTCGACGTCGCGGCCCTGGACCAGGCCCTGGCGCTGGCCGTGCCGTTCGCAGAGCAGGGACTTTGAGATGAAGGGCAGGGCGGCTTGAGCGCGAACTGCGCTCCTGGCCCCGCTGGGGTGAGTCGTCCTGTCCTTCAGGTTGGATTGTTTTTTGGGGCCCTGTATGGGCTGAGGCACCATTGAAATGGCGTTGATCGTACAGAAATTTGGCGGCACCTCTGTCGGTTCCATCGAGCGGATCGAGCAGGTAGCCGACAAGGTCAAGAAGCACCGTGAGGCAGGCGACGACCTGGTGGTCGTGCTCTCTGCCATGAGCGGCGAAACCAACAGACTGATCGACCTAGCCAAGCAGATCAGCGAGCATCCGGTTCCGCGCGAGCTGGATGTGATCGTGTCCACGGGCGAGCAAGTCACCATCGCGCTGTTGGCCATGGCATTGACCAAGCGCGGTGTGCCTGCCGTCTCGTACACCGGCAACCAGGTACGCATCCTTACCGACAGTGCCCATAACAAGGCGCGCATCCTGCAGATCGACGACCAGAAAATCCGCGCTGATCTCAAGGCCGGGCGTGTGGTCGTGGTGGCGGGCTTCCAAGGGGTGGATGAGCACGGCAACATCACCACACTCGGCCGGGGTGGTTCCGACACCACAGGTGTCGCCCTGGCCGCTGCGCTCAAGGCGCAGGAATGCCAGATCTACACCGATGTCGATGGCGTCTACACCACCGACCCTCGCGTAGTGCCGCTGGCACGACGCCTGGAGAAGATCACCTTCGAAGAGATGCTGGAAATGGCCAGCCTCGGTTCCAAGGTGCTGCAGATTCGCTCGGTGGAATTCGCCGGCAAGTACAACGTCCCGCTGCGCGTGCTGCACAGCTTCAAGGAGGGTCCGGGTACCCTCATTACCATCGATGAAGAGGAATCCATGGAACAGCCGATCATTTCCGGTATCGCCTTCAACCGTGATGAAGCCAAGCTGACCATCCGCGGCGTACCGGACAATCCGGGCGTGGCGTTCAAGATTCTGGGCCCGATCAGTGCATCGAACATCGAAGTGGACATGATCGTGCAGAACGTCGCCCACGATAACACCACCGATTTCACCTTCACCGTACAGCACAACGAGTACGAGAAGGCTCAGAGCGTGCTGCAGAATACCGCGCGCGAAATCGGTGCCCGTGAAGTGATCGGTGATACCAAGATCGCCAAGGTTTCCATCGTCGGCGTCGGCATGCGTTCGCACGCAGGCGTTGCAAGCCGCATGTTCGAAGCGCTGGCCAAGGAGAGCATCAACATCCAGATGATCTCCACCTCCGAGATCAAGGTGTCGGTGGTGATCGAGGAGAAATACCTGGAACTGGCGGTGCGCGCCCTGCACACCGCCTTCGAGCTTGACGCCCCGGCTCGACAGAGCGAGTAAGGCCTTGCCTGGAAGGGCGCGGCTTGCCGCGCCCTTCGCGTTTCTGCTCGTTGCGCAGGCCCCGTCCAGGCCTGCGTATGAAGCACAGCAGCCTGCGTCGACGTCCACGACCGGGCTGAAATTTTAAAGACTGTTATCCCTGAATGTTTTGCGTAAGGAGAAAGCTATGTTGATTCTGACTCGTCGCTGTGCGGAGAGCCTGGTCATTGGCGATGGCGAGATCACCGTGACGGTGCTCGGCGTCAAAGGCAACCAGGTACGTATCGGCGTCAGCGCGCCAAAAGAAGTGGCTGTTCACCGCGAGGAAATCTACCTGCGGATCAAGAACGAGAAGGACGAGGAGCCAAGCCTTTAATTCTTTTGAAGTTTTTTTCAAAAAAAGGGTTGCAGACGAGGAAGAACCTGTTTAATATTCGCCTCGTGTTGCGGTGAGGTGGCCGAGTGGCCGAAGGCGCTCCCCTGCTAAGGGAGTATACCTCATAAGGGTATCGGGGGTTCGAATCCCCCCTTCACCGCCATTATTCGCTTAGGTTGCTGCAAGTTGTAAGAACGCTAAGTAGTTGATTTTAAACGAAAAAGTTCTTGCAAAAATGTTTCAGCAGCCTATAATGCGCGGCAAGACACGGACTCATAGCTCAGCTGGATAGAGTACTCGGCTACGAACCGAGCGGTCGCAGGTTCGAATCCTGCTGAGTCCGCCACTTTTGAGGTGGCTTTGTTATCAAGGCTGTTTCAAGAAACCAGTGGTAATCTGGTCTAAAACTACCAAACGGACTCATAGCTCAGCTGGATAGAGTACTCGGCTACGAACCGAGCGGTCGCAGGTTCGAATCCTGCTGAGTCCGCCACTTTCGAAGTGGTTTTGTTATCAAGGCTGCTTCAAAAACCAGTGGTAATCTGGTCTAAAACTACCAAACGGACTCATAGCTCAGCTGGATAGAGTACTCGGCTACGAACCGAGCGGTCGCAGGTTCGAATCCTGCTGAGTCCGCCATACCCAAACAGAAAGCCCGCTCAATGAGCGGGCTTTTTGTTTTCCCCAGCTTTGCGCATTCAATCGTTTATTCAGCCATGCCCTCTGTACGGGCTCTGGGGCTCTGTGCCTGTACGCCAAGCGTTTGGCAGGGCGCACGCGCAACCTCGCCCAATACTATTGCACCGATGGTTTCATGCGTTGTCAGAGCAATGACGCGCAAACGATTGTTATAGCCAAAAATTTAAGCGATCTGTCAGCTTGAGCAGTGTATGATTGCGCCCGTCAGCCCCGCCGGGGCTTGTGGATCACCACCATGGACTTACCCAGTAGTTACTCCCCAAACCGTTTCGTACAGATAGATCTAATCGATTGATTCCCCCGGCGTGCTCCGCGGCTGGGAGTGGAGTTCGCCTATGACGGAAGTAGAAGTAAAGAAAGCGCAAGAAAGCCTCCAGGATCGTCTGTCCCAGGTCGTCGACCTGCTTCAGCGCCAGCGCCTGGTTGAAGATGTCACGCACCGCCAGGAAGGTGCACACAACGACTTGGTAGAAAACCTCGTCCACCGGCAGAATCTTGTCGAGTTGCAACGCAAGCTCGATGATCTGCACCCCGCCGATATCGCCTATATCCTCGAAGCCTTGCCCCTCGAAGACCGCTTGACGGTCTGGCAGCTGGTGCGCTCGGATCGTGACGGCGACATTCTGCTTGAAGTGTCAGACGCCGTGCGCCAGTCCCTGATCGCCGATATGGACGATCACGAGCTGCTTGCCGCTGCCAAGGAAATGGACGCCGACGAACTGGCCGACCTGGCGCCTGAGTTGCCACGGGACGTGGTTCATGAGCTGATGGAGACCCTCGATGCTCAGCAACGCGAGCGCGTACGCTCCGCGCTGAGCTATGACGAGGAACAAGTCGGCGCGCTGATGGACTTCGAGATGGTGACCATCCGTGAAGACGTCAGCCTGGAAGTGGTATTGCGTTACCTGCGCCGTCTCAAGGAATTGCCCAACCACACCGACAAGCTGTTCGTGGTCGATCACGATGGCATTCTCAAGGGTGTATTGCCGATCAAGCGCCTGCTGGTCAACGACCCGGACAAGCAAGTGGCCGACGTGATGGCCACCGATCCCGTGTCCTTCCATCCCGACGAAGACGCCTACGACGCGGCTCAGGCGTTCGAGCGATATGACCTGGTATCGGCACCAGTCGTGGACAAGAGCGATCGGCTCATCGGGCGTCTGACCATCGACGAAATGGTCGACCTGATTCGCGAAGAGAGTGAGACCGAAGTGCTGAACATGGCGGGTCTGCGCGAAGAAGAAGACATCTTTGCGTCAGTTTGGCGGTCGCTGCGCAACCGTTGGGCGTGGCTGGCCGTGAACTTGATTACCGCTTTCGTCGCATCCCGGGTCATCGGCTTGTTCGAAGGGTCCATCGAGAAGCTGGTTGCTTTGGCTGCGCTGATGCCGATCGTGGCGGGCATCGGTGGCAACTCCGGCAACCAGACCATCACCATGATCGTGCGCGCCATGGCCCTTGACCAGGTATCGCCAGGCAATACCTCGCGCCTGATGCGCAAGGAGCTGGCGGTGTCCTTGATCAACGGGTTGATCTGGGGTGGCGTCATCGGCGCGGTGGCCTTCTGGCTTTATGGCAGCTGGTCGCTGGGCCTGGTGATGACGGCCGCGATGACCTTGAACCTGCTGCTCGCGGCCCTGATGGGCGTGCTGATACCGATGACCCTGACCCGCCTGGGGCGCGACCCGGCAATGGGGTCGAGCGTGATGATCACCGCAGTTACCGACAGCGGCGGCTTCTTCATCTTCCTGGGGCTCGCCACCGTGTTCTTGCTCTAACGGCTCGGGGCATTACGCCGTGCGTGACGTCCGGTTGTCTGGATGATAAAGGCAACGAAGAGGCCGCCATTTCAAAACCAAAAAAGCCAGCATCAGCTGGCTTTTTTGTGGATGGCAGCAAAGGTTTGCGTCAGGAAGCGTCAGCAGCCATTTCCACGTCATGGGCAATCAGGGCAACCAGCGCATTCTGCTGACGATGGGACAGCTGGCGGAAGCGCTGCAGCAGCTCGCGTTCGTGCAATGACAGTTCAGGGCTGTCCAGGCGCATGCTCAATTCCTCACCCAGGGCACCTTCCTGGATAAGGCTCTGTTCCAGGCGTGCAATGATCTCCGAGTTCATGCTGCGGTGGTGGTTGCGTGCTACCTCGGCGATGCGCTCACGCATCCCGTCTGGCAGGCGAACGACGAACTTGTCAGCAGTGCGGCTCGAATAAATAGCCTGTTTCATTGGGCGCATATAAATTGACCAGATTTTGGTTCAGGGGAAGCGGTTCTCAAATTGGCCGCGCGGGGTGGAAATACGACCGCCTTATCGCCAAAATGTTCAACCGGTTGTGCAGATGGACGCTCATCTTGCCTCAATGCTGTCGTTTCCTTGGCGTCAATTCTGTGACAAATAGTGATCTGCATAAAGGCTTTATGCCAGTACCAATTGTCTGAAATGAGCACTGGTTAAAATTTTCACACGTTTAGTGGTGGCCTCAAGTCAGACGTATCCCCGCTAATCCTGCAAAAAACCTGAAACCTGCGTCGAAAGTAGCGTCAAACGCACAGGTTCTTAATCAGAGAGCATAGTGGCAATGCACCATGATGCAAGCTGCGCTTCGCCGCTAAAAGGCAGGCTGATTCTGTTGATCGGACCCTCTGGCGCGGGCAAAGATTCATTGATCGACGCGGCCCGCCCGCAGCTGGCAGCCGCGCATGTCGAAATAGCCCGTCGGGTCATCACGCGCTCCCCTGAAGCCACGGGGGAGGCAGCGGTAGGTGTCAGTGTCGAGCAGTTCGAACGTATGAAGCTGCAAGGCGCATTCGCCATGCATTGGCAGGCCAATGGGTTGCAATACGGTATCCCCCGGCAGGTAGATGAGTGGCTGGAGCAGGGCAGGTCGGTGCTGGTAAACGGCTCGCGCGGCCACCTGGCGCAGGCTCGTACTCGCTACCCTGATTTGCTGGCCATCCGTGTGGACGTCAGTCTCGATATCCTGCGTCAGCGCCTGCAGGCCCGTGGGCGGGAGACCCAAAACGAGATTGACCAGCGTCTGGCTCGGCATGTCAGTCTGAGCGATACGGCCGACGATGGCGTAAGAACGGTGGACAACTCGACTACGCTGTCTTCGGCAGTCGAGGCCTTGCTGGCAGTGTTGCGAGAAGAGTGTGTTATCCAGGCGTACTAGGGCTTCGGAAAAGGTTTACGCTCAAATGGCACTGCAACACATGACAAACGGCCGCACGCTGGTTAACATGCACGCCGTCCCGCTGAGCAGCGCCTGCTGCCAGTTTCAGTGTCTCAGTAGCTCAATTGGATAGAGCATCCCCCTCCTAAGGGGAAGGTTGGCAGTTCGAACCTGCCCTGGGACGCCATATAAATCAAGCAGTTATCAGTTTTTCTTGGGGATGGTCTTCCTTTGGGCTATCACCGGGCTAGCATCTGTAGGCTGGTCGAATTTCTCCAGAGTGCCTTGCGAGGCATGGCGTAGACTCAATTCATCCGCTGCAATCATCGAGCTCAATCCGGCTTTTCTTCAGCGTTCTCCCAGGTTGACCGCCTAAACCCTGCGCTTTCTCAAGGCGCTTCGCTCACCTTCGTCAGTATTGGAGGTGATCTGGCTAGGGTATGCCATCCGGGCCATTCCTCCTCGCCCGTGATTAGCAGCACTGCTGTAAGCTGGCTGTAGGGAGGCTCAAACGCTCAACTCCGTTTATGCGTTCGTCTCTTCAGTCGTTGGCCCGAAGGGCTCGACTGGCTTGCTTGACTTGCGCTGAGGCCAGCTGCGTCGTCGCCTTCCAGTTCGTCTTCACCATCACAGGGTGTTGCCTGTAGATGCGCTCTGCCCCGTGAGGCAAAGTCTACGTTTTCAAGTCCTACATCCGTGTAATGCAGAGGCCTACAAGCAGATGGCTATCACGGCTGCTGGCCGTTATGATGCCAAACTGGTGGCCTTGATCCTCTCATCAGCTTGGTGGTCATCTCATTTGTTAACGACAGCACGGTTTAGTGGACGCCCTCCAGCCCCCACGGCCTATTGAAATCTGAAGGATCTGATTTATGCGCCGCACCGGTACCTTGAATTTTTTTGAAATTGAGAAATGTGGGTTGTACGGTTTTGTTTCCGATAATTGCTACGGTCTTGAAGCGGACGTTGTGCTGGAGGCAATAAAAAATTGGGTCGGTGGGAGATCTTTCAAGACTACAGTGCCTTGGGATGATTCGGCAAAATCAAAGGGCGTAAATTGCTACTGTCATGATGTTTACAAGGACGAGGTGACTGGAGACTTTCTGTTCGTTCTATGGAAGTCAGATCCGGATAATGACAGATCAATGGTTGGCGTGAAGTTAGATAGTGGTGGAAATCCCAGTAAGTTTCTTAAGCCTGATTCGGAGCATGATCAGGAAGATGTTATATGGGGGCATCCAAGTTATTATTGGTTTATCCCAAGCAAAAACTACATGGTCTCCATAAAATTCGATAACTCGCGTTGCGATTCAGATATGGTTCACGAGTGGGTTAATGGCTGCGTAAATTTCAGGGTTAAATTTCCTGGTATTAAGACAAAAGAACAAGTGATGGCTTCTGGCAAGGAAAAGTCATTTACTCGAGTTTACTTTGATATTAAAAAAGAAGTAATTGACGCTGTAGAAGGTGCTGCTGGATCTGCTGATGAGACGTCTAAAAAGTCTGCCGATCCGTCAGAGGTTAAGAAAGATGAAGAATTTAAATACAAGGTTACATTCAAGTTCAAGGCTGCGCTTAAGATTTTTTCGACCACTGAGTCAAAAATAAACGAAATTGCAGAGACGACTAAGTATGTATTGAATAGGAAGCTTGTTCCGACTTACGCGAAGGATGAGGTTCTTGAGGGTTGGGTTGGAGGGCTCTCTAAGATTCCGGTTGTCAATAAGTTGTTTAGTCGCCCTGCTCAGAAGGTTAAAGAAAATCTTAAGGTTGAGCTCAAGATTGAGACATCACCATCTAGGGCGGAAATTCTTGATATTATTGCCTCGAGTGGAGATGTAGATGCAGACGGTTGGGAAAAAGTCGGGTTCATGGATCACAATTCGCGTGTAACCTGGGCTCAAGAATACCGCCTAACTGACTCTATCTCCGTTGAGGATGGTGGTAGTGACGTTATCCCAGCGGCCACTATATTCCAATATTTGTCGCCTAAACGCTCGGAGTATATCGACAGCATAGCCAAGCAGAAAATACTGGAAGAACAGGCGAGGGCAGCACTTGAAGAAGCAGATAAGATAGCGCTCGGTGCAGAAGAGCAAGCTCCAGTGGAGGCGGAAATTGCGCAAATCGCTTGAGTGGATTCTCTATTTGTGTGTGCCACCTTTGGTTTTTGGGGTGATATTGGCTTTAGTTAAATGGTCGGGTATCACTGTCAGCTATGCTGACATAAAAGACTATGGTGGTGCGCTCCTGAATATTTCGGGCTGTGTGTTTACCATTATGGGGATCTGGGTGGCCTACCTATATCCCGATGCCTTAATACGTATAACAAGTGACAATGTTACGAGTGCGGATTTCAGCGAGGCGCAGGAAAACTCTGCCAGATTAAAAACCATGGTCGGTAGTATCATAGTTTCTGCTCTTGTTGCGATGGCAATTATCTACGTTCTTCTCGGTAAAACTCTTGTAGCAAACACGGCTTTCTATGAGGCCCATCGACTTAACATCAAAGCTACAGCGGTCGCGGTGGTTATTTACGCTACTCTCCTTCAGACGCTATCTGTGTTCTATGTGATTCGTTCAAACTTTTTATTTCTCATAGAATTTCATGAAAAACGAGTTAAGCGGGAGCGCGAGGATGATGTCTAGTTCCTCGCGGTTGTAAGGGTTGCGGGCCCACCCAGGTTCTTGACAGGTCAAGGGCAAGGTGTGAGGCCGCAGCCCGCGCAACGTAGTGAGCAGGAACGGGTGAGTGCCTTGGCGAAGCGTACCCTTGACCATTATCGAGATCGTAAAATAACGGAGGGTATGGGGTTTTTCCCCATGCCCTTCGCATCTAGGGCGATCCCTAGGCGGTGGGCGCCGAAGGGGCGCGACTTTGATTTTGCCAGCCTGCTGGCGAACGTAACATTGGAACAATGTGTAGTGAGTTACACATCGTGTCTCTGGCGAGGTTGTATCGCTCGTTGCTCCATTCGCATACTGGTAGGACAACAACCAGAGCGACAGGAGATGCCGCCGATGAGCTATGCCACCCCCCTTTCTCTTTCTCAAAATCACCGCTTGATGATGGCCCGGGCGTGTTCGACTTTCCCAGGCAAAAAATTTGATGAGGTGATTGCCAGGGCACTTGCGGACTTTCCCAGTGATGGGCCTCTTACCGACTTCTATGAAATCCGTCGAACAGATGTTCCAAAGGCTTTCGATGCTCTGCTTAAACTACAGAATACGGGTTCAGCTAGTAGGTACATTGAGGCTGATGAAGCTGGA
Organism: Pseudomonas sp. xss_4; assembly: GCF_043104125.1. Taxonomy (NCBI): domain Bacteria; kingdom Pseudomonadati; phylum Pseudomonadota; class Gammaproteobacteria; order Pseudomonadales; family Pseudomonadaceae; genus Pseudomonas; species Pseudomonas sp. xss_4. The sequence goes on along the minus strand of NZ_JBICKJ010000015.1, from coordinate 84,496 downwards.
TTTCGGGAAGTTTTGAGGGTTGAGGTAACGCTCCTAGACGCTATCTTGCTTGCCCTGGCACTGCTCTTGGATGTCATCCATGGGGTGCTCGCGTCGCACTCTGGTGGCGGTGGAGATTCGCCGGCCACAGTGATACCGGCGCCGCTAGCACAACCTGTTAAGCCGTATGTTCCTACGTGGAAGCGCCAAGCTTATAGAATTGGTTTTGACGAGCCATTGATATGAGTTACGCAATTTTGCGCACGAAAAAGCTCAAGAGCATAGCAGCGGTCGTCCGTTCGGCGCGTCACACTTTTAGAGAGCAGCCCACACCCAATGCCGACCCAGCCCGGCTAAGCCGCAATCGGACGGTGGGTGCGCAAGGCACCGACAGGTTGATCCAAGCAATGAAGGGCAGGCTTCCAGACAAACGGAGGCGCGATGCGGTACTTTGCATTGAATACCTGATCACGGCGTCGTCGGAGGTCTTTAAGCGGCATGGAGGGCATCTAGATGATTTAGGAGGAGGGTATTTCTCTGATGCACTGGTGTGGCTGAAGAAGCGGCATGGGGCGGACAATGTCGTCAGTTCGACTGTCCACTTGGACGAATCTACACCGCACTTGGTTGCCTACGTTGTACCTCGCACTAAGGACGGGCGTTTGTCGTGCCGTGATTTTCTCGGGGGGGCTACCAAACTTCGGCAGATGCAGGACGACTTCCACGCCGCTTGCGGGTTTAGCCGAGGGTTAGAGCGTGGCGTGGTAGGTTCAAACGCAAAACATGAAGAGGTAGCGAAATTTTATTCGGTCATGAAAGCAGCCGGGGCAGCGCCTCAGTTGGGCTTTAAAGATTATGCTGCTGCTGCGTTCGGTAAAAAAACTAAGCGCTGGATCGAGGCTGAGGATGTGGCAAGGGCTAACGCCCTGTGCGCTACCTGGCAGCCTCGCATCAGGAAGGCCACTCGTTCTAGATGTCGAAGCCTGGAACAGACGGCTAAACAGTTAGATTTAAAACAACAGATCTCTTCACACCGAGAGATTGAGCATGGAATGAAAGAGTTCAACCTGGAGCAGCGCTCTATGGCCTTGGCTGTGCGTGAAGCAGAGATTGGCGCAGTGGAAAGCAGGGTATTGTCGCTGGAAGGGGAAAGGGACGCCTTGGTGCGTCGATTGGACGTGCTTGAAGACCGAAACGCTGTCGCGACACAGGCCCATCGCAGGGCCCGCGCATATGAGGACTCACCTTCGCTAGGCTAGCCAAAGGTATGTGTCATAACCATTTCGAGATATTTCGCCTCGCGCCCGATTTCGATGAGCGCTTTCCCCAGCGATTTAGGCAGAATAGGCCCCATTCGTGATGCTTCGATCTTGATTCGGATGGATTTATTGATCTTCGTAATGATGTATGTGTCGTGCACCGATGCGCCACTGTCAAATGCAAGTCCGATGGACTGCCAAAACATATAGTCGCCCACCATTCCCATTGATTTAAAGTCTTCAGCCCAGTCCCAGCAAATTTTCTTGGCTTGCTCGTCTTTTGGGAAGGTTTTCATGTGTATTACTCCTTGTTGGTTGGTGGTTGCTTGATGTCTAAGGCGGGTGTTAGTTCGATGGTAGTGTTTAAGTTTTGGCTGTAAGATTTAACTTGGAACATTATGTATAACTGTAACTGGCGGTTTTGCTATTGCTTTTTGATGATTTGAAATAATCCTTTTGAAATAAACTCCCGACCATCAATCTCGATACCAATCACTCGTTCTCTCTCCTCGCCATATCGACTAAGTGCCTGCTCTTTAATGAGTTTAATTGACGGGGGTTCGTCATCGCTTCGACTGAAGATATGTGGCTTTTCCAATAGATTCTTGAGCCCCATCGGGTTTCTCCAGACGTGCTTTTGAATAAATCCCAATACGTTATTGTCGGTGTCAATGATCTCTGAAAGGTCGAGTTTATTAATTTTTCGTAGAAGGGTTGTTACTCTGAGTAGTCCGATTGTTTGGTACTGGCGAATACTCATGGCCCGTATCGCAGCTCTAATCCTTTCGCTATTTTCAATGGATGCGAGATCCATCTCCTCTCGCTCTCTGTCCTTTTCTTTATCCGATTTCGTTAACCTGTCAGTGATATTCCGATCAAGAGTATTGATATCAAACTCTTTCATAAGATATTTAAAGATATACGTAGAGGCGCTGCCCTTGTTGTCGTCGCCCAGTACAATTTTTAGCTGACCAGGTAGGGAAAATTTTTCCTTGCAAGCTTTAGTGAAGTTGTTGATTAAACTGTCGTTGATAAAGATCAGTAGATGCCAGTGGATGCAGCCGTCCTTATGAACCTCCACCGTCCTGGCTCCGAAGTAACTTGTAGGGCTGGCCCTAATCCCCCATTTACTCAGCATGGCTCGAATCAGAGTCCAGGCCCGGTTAATATAAGTATGGCTCGCTTTGACCCCTAGCTCTGGTTTGTATGAGCACTTACTATTTGGGCTGGAGGGGTTCGGGTGGTACTCTGGGGGTGCGGTAAAAGTTACAAATAGCCAGTCCATCCCGTTTTCTTTGGCCATGGCCTCAAAGTTTTTGGTGAAAGAGTACAGCTCATTAAATCTGTTGGAAAACGAGGCATTTGCAATGCTAAGCATGGAGGACTCCTTTCCTGTGATGGTGTTTTTAACCGCTAGCTTAGAGAGGGCAAGGTTGGAGGCCTCCGTTTTTTCTCTCATTCGTTCTACAGTTGCATTGGAACTGTAGTTTTCAGCGTGCTCGCGAATGGGCCCGCCGATCAGCCTATGCATAGCTTCATAGTTAATCCGGTCAAGGTTGACCTTGTTTTCAAGAGATGTACGCCAGAATTTGGCGCAACCTGCCTTCGCGCTCACCCCATTTTTTGTTTTTGACTCAATCCGTATCCCATAAACATTGGTGTCGCTGTAATATTTTCCTTTAGAAAAATATGTTTCTTGTGTTTGGTTTGCATGGGTCGCTGCCAGTCGCAATGCGAGGGAAACTACATGCTTTCTAGTCAATGTATATGCTGGCGGCAGGCGCTCAAAGTTCTCAGAAAGAAAGTATACTGAGGTGTCTTTTGCCTGGTTGGTTTCTTTGTTTTTCGCGGGTGCTGAGTCAATCAACTGGGTTTCTTCGTTCATGTTCCTGTCTCGCGTAGTTAGTGGTTAAAGTATTCGATGGCTCTACGCCGAAATTCAGCCTCAATTGCTGGTGGTTGCGGTGTTGGGGCATCTGAGGAAGAGGGAACTTCAAAATAGAAGTAGTGATTGCGACATGAGGACAAGGCCTCATATTCCGCTGAGTAACAGAGTTCAGTCGTTTCTTCGGTTTCGTAGTTCAAAAAGCGGCGGGTAATGTAGCTGCTTTTGAATACCATGAACGAAATGCCGTGCACACGAAAAATATCCAAGGCTAGCTCCTTCTGATTATTAGGCTGTTTTTGTTGTTGTAAATTTCGCCAGGAAATCTGCCAGGTCGCTGACTCGATATCGGATAAGACGGCCGACTTTCATGTAGGGGAGGTTGTACCTTCCTGTAGAGCGCCAAACTGCAAGTGTCGAAGTTTTGACCCCGAGTACATTTGCGGCGTCTCTCTCATCTACCTGTAATGGCGGCTTTTTTGGGTTGTAGCCGAGCGCCAGCGCGATCTCATCTTTGATGGATGCAGTGATATGGTAGTTGTCCATTCTCTTCCTCAGTTGATGTAACTCGATGAGGTAGAGCTTCACACGGAGGGAATTGAGGGTGGGATGGATGAGAATGTCGAAATATTGATGCGATTCATCCATCCACCAAGCCGCACCTGCATCCAGGTGCGCTAGCTCGGAGCTTTCCTAGAGGGGGGGGCGGTCGGTTGACTTTTCCAGCAGTGCCATTGCTTCTTTAATCGACGCACGTGGGGATACTAGGTTGGGAAATACCAACATCAAAATCTGGACGAAGTGGCTCCGGGGTGTGTGGGATATTTTAATCCCGTGCTCCGCACATAATTCTGCGATCCCTGCGATCAGTCCAATATGCGAGCTATCGCGCCTGTTAAATTCGATAAAATACTTATCTCTCCAGTGCGTGATGTTGGCGGTCAGTAGGTCGATCATCTCCAAGTCCGCCCCCCACCTGTCTAGCTTGCTTAGTCCTTTGAGCCTCCAGTCAGGTAGCTTGCTCTTATCGCTGTAGAATTTTGATGATAGGGCTGATGTGACTTGTCCGGAAAGTAAAGATGAATCAATTTCTGGAATCATCTCTGGTAGGAATTCTTGTGTCATTAATGGGAGCGCAAGCCATGCTTTGCGTGTTTGAGTAAGAGACTCTATATAAGTCTCTATTTTTTCTAGATGCTCCGCAGTTGTAGGGATTTCATCACGCCATCTTTTGGAGGAGTCTCTCGTGTTTACTCTGCGCAGAATGTATTCGGCTAACAGTTCCTTTCTATCGCCAGCGATTCGCGCTTTTGTGAAAAAAGAAATCAGGCTTTCCTTGAGGGATTCGTCAGGTTTCGCGTTTATATATACGTCAGATCGCATGCTTTGCTAATTTGATTAGTTGAGTTTTTTGGGCGCGTCTGGCCAGGCTTCCGTGGTTGGTCACTTGCAGGCTAGGCTTTCCTGGCAGCAGCCAGCATCGCTTGAGTCGCGGTGTTGACTGATTGCCGAATAGGGTCAAGATCAAGACGCGCATATACAGCCGTGGCTTGATGGCTCTTGTGGTTCAGGCTTTTTCCGATAATGGCTAGGGATGCACCTGTTTTTGCTTGCCAGCTGCCTAAAGTCCGACGTAGGTCGTGAATTCTTAGGTCGGTCATGTCGTAAATGGCTGGATCGATTTCCAATGCTTGTGCGATAGCCAGGTATTGTTTTTTTGCCCTTGCTGGCGCCGTAGTCAGCAGATTATTTGCGATCTCTCGCTCTTCATGGCTCATGTTGCCCCGATCTTGTAGGTGATCCAGAAGACAATGCATGCTTGAGCGAATCAGGACGGTTGCCCATGATGTTTTTGGTTCAACGAGGTGCCCCGTCTTACCGATCCCTGGAAACACGTAGTATGAACTTTCTGTAATGCTTTTCCGGTCAGTCAGGATGGTGGTAGCCTCAGGAGACAACGTAACGTTTTGGGGGGTACCGTTTTTCGTCTTTCCGATCCGCCAGATACCGGCCTGAAGATCAATATCCCCCCAGGCCATTGCCTGAACGTTCGAGCGCCTGGCGCCGGTAAGCAGGGCTAAGAGAAAGAAATCGCACAAGGGGGATTCGGCAATTGCCGCAAATAGATATGGCAGTTCTCTGGCTTGTGCAAAGCGGTCTCGAGAGTTCGACGGGTTCTTTTGTATACGACTAGCGGGGTTGATGCCTTCATAAAGCTCAAGATCCGCTGCGAAAGCTATCACTGAAGAGATTAGGGTCGCGGCTCGGTCGGCCTGGAAGTCGCTCGTCTTAGTGACTGTAGCGTGTATCGCCTTAACTTCTGCGCGGGTAATATCACTTAGCTTGCTATTTTTTATTGGGCTTAAATAAAGCCGCAAAATGTCACTGTAATTACGTTTGGTTTTTTCAGCCAACCCCGTCCCGTCTCGTTTTTTTCTCTCTTTCAAGAAGCGTTCGAATATCTCCTGGAACGTAGGTTCGCCTCTGAGAGCACGCTTGGCTTTTGCAGGGTTCGCCCCGGCTGCGAATTCGCCCAGAATTAAAGTAGCGTCAGTGCGTGCTTGTTCGACGCTCATCTCTGGAAAGGTACCGAGCCTCAGCCAAGCCATGGTGGAGCCATTACGCTTGATGACGTAGAACGTTTTACAGCCTGTGCCGGTTATGCGTAGGGCGAGCTTGGGAATCTGGGTGTCGTAGACGGTTTGGCGCTTGCCATCCTCTGCAGGTGCCAAAGCGAGTAAAGCGGTCTTTGTGAACTTTAGCTTGAGCATCTCAGATCGATCTCCTTCAGGCTATCACCGGGCTAGCACGGGCTATCAATTTTCGTCGTGATTGGTGAAGGTAGGCAAAGGTATAGATTTGCTGAAATGCCCGCAATACATGGGTTGGTGAAAGCCCATACAAATTGGTAAAAGACCAGACCTTAAAACTCCTAAGGGGAAGGTTGCAGGTTCAATTCCTGCCTGGGACGCCATTTCCCCCCCAGTGCCTCCAGCACTCCCTTCTCCTTCGCTCATCGCCCGTTACAAATCTACGCCTTAAGACGTATTTCAGCCCTACGTCCGTACTCCTATGCTTAGTCCCGTTAACGGTTCACCTCACAAGGCGAGCGCCGTCTTTCTTCACCTCAGCAGCCCTTGGACTTGGGGCGCAGTTGCTGGTTATTCAGGAGATTGCATGAACCAGCACGTCATCCCCGTGCCCACGGGTTTTACCCAAGAGCAGCTTCAGACGCTGTTCGACCTGATCAGCGACGGTATCTGGGATTGGGATGCCAATACGGGTTATGTCTATCGCAACCCCGGCTGGTACCTAATGCTCGGCTATACGCCTCACTCCCAGGAAAACTCGGTACTGACCTGGGAGAGGTTGATCCACCCCGACGATTTCCAGCGTGTCATGGCCCACTTCGATGCCTATGTCCACCAGCGCAACGAGCGTTACCTGGTCGAGTACCGGTGCCGCTGCGCCGACGGCAGCTACCTATGGGTCGAGGACAGTGGATACGTGATCGCACGCAACCCCGATGGCTCGGTGGCACGCATGCTGGGAGCCCATCGCAACATCGACAGCGGCAAGCGGCAACTGGCGCAGCTTGAGCGGCGCAACCAATCGCTGGAATGCCTGGTCGCCGAGCGCACGCGCGAATTGTCCTGGGTAAACGAGCAGCTCCAGCGTCAGCTGGACGAGAACCGCGAGCTTGCCGAGCGGGATTCCCTGACGCGTATCGCCAACCGCTATCGGTTGGAAAACGTGCTCAAGCAGGAATGCGAGCGGGCCCAGCGCTTTCGGCAGCCACTGTCGGTCATCGCCATGGACATGGATGACTTCAAGCCGATCAACGACCAATACGGCCATGCGCAGGGCGACGCCGCTTTGGTTCGCGTGGCCGAGGCATTGCGCTCACGCCAGCGCACAAGTGATTTGCTGGCCCGTTGGGGAGGTGATGAATTTGTCCTGGTCCTGGCCCAGACGAGCCTGGAGCAAGCCTGCGCCTGTGCCGAGCAACTGCGCCAGGTAGTGGCGCAGCTGGAGCCGATTGGCGAGTGTCGATTGACCTTGAGCTACGGCGTAGTGCAGTGGCGCGAAGGTGATGACACCCACAGCCTGCTGGCGCGCGCCGACCAGGCGCTTTACCGGGCCAAGGGCGCAGGCAAGAACGCCGTCGCCCAGTGACCAACGACCCCAGGCCGCGCCAGGGGTCAAATGTGCAGTGCGTGGCCCAGCGCGCGCAGGGCGGCCTCCTGCACCGCCTCGCCCAGGGTCGGATGGGCATGAATCGTGCCCGCCACATCTTCCAGGCGCGCGCCCATTTCCAGCGATTGGGCGAATGCGGTGGACAGTTCAGAGACGGCCACGCCCACCGCTTGCCAACCCAGCACAAGGTGGTTGTCGCGGCGTGCCACCACCCGCACAAACCCCGTCCTGGACTCCAGGCTCATGGCCCGACCGTTAGCGGCAAAGGGAAATTGCGCCACGATGCAGTCCAGCCCTTGCGCCACCGCCTGATCAGGGGTCAGGCCAGCGACGACCACTTCCGGGTCGGTGAAGCACACCGCGGCGATGGCGGCCGGCTCGAAGCGACGTGACTTGCCCGCGATGCGTTCGGCGACCATCTCGCCCTGGGCCATCGCCCGGTGCGCCAGCATGGGCTCGCCCGCCACGTCACCAATGGCCCACACGTTGCGCATGCTGGTCTGGCACTGCGCGTCGATGGCAATCGCCGCCCCATTCATGCGCAGGTCCAGGCATTCGAGGTTCAAGCCTTGGGTGCGCGGGCGCCTGCCAGCCGCTACCAGCACCCTATCGGCGTCAAGGCGCAGGGGCGAGCCTTCGCTGTTCCGGGCCATCAGGGTGCCTTGTTCATAGCCTTCCACCTTGTGATCAAGGTAAACGGCGATGCCCAGCTTTTTCAGCGACTCGACCACGGGGGCGGTGAGCTCGGCGTCGTAGGTGGGCAACACCCGCTCGCGGGCCTCCACCACACTCACCTGCGCACCTAGCTTGCGGTACGCAGTGCCCAGTTCCAAACCGATGTACCCGCCACCGACCACCACCAGATGGCGCGGCACCGTAGCGGGCGTCAGCGCCTCGGTCGATGAAATGACGGCGCCGCCCAGCGGCAGCATGGGCAGCTCGACGCTGCTTGAACCCGTAGCCAGCAATAGGTGCTCGCAGCGGATGCGCTGACCGTCGACTTCCACGTGCTTGCCGTCGAGCAGCTTCGCCCAGCCGTGGATGACCTTGACCCCGTGCTTTTTCAGCAGAGCGGCCACACCAGTGGTCAGTCGGTCGACGATACCGTCTTTCCACGCGACGCTCTGACGGATGTCCAGCTCGGGGGAGGCTACGCGGATGCCCAGTGGGGAGCCCTCGGCAAAACGGGTGGCCTGATGGAACTGCTCGGCCACATGAATCAGCGCCTTTGACGGAATGCAGCCGATGTTCAGGCACGTTCCGCCCAGCGCCTGCCCTTCGACCAGCACTGTGGGGATGCCCAGTTGGCCAGCGCGGATGGCGGCCACGTAGCCGCCGGGGCCGCCGCCGATGATCAGCAGCGTAGTTTCGATGATCGGTTGCATGCTCACTCCACAAACAGGCAGGCGGGTTGTTCCAGCAGGCTTCGCACGGCCTGGATGAACAGTGCGGCGTCCATGCCATCGACCACCCGGTGGTCGAACGAGCTGGACAAGTTCATCATCTTGCGCACCACGATCTGGCCATCGACGACCACAGGCCGCTCGACCATGCGGTTGACCCCCACGATGGCCACTTCCGGGGTGTTGACCACCGGCGTGCTGACGATGCCGCCCAGTGCGCCGAGGCTGGTCAGGGTGATGGTCGAGCCCGACAGCTCCTCGCGGCTGGCCTTGTTGGTGCGAGCGGCATTGGCCACCCGTGCGATTTCCGCTGCATTGACCCACAAGGTGCCCGCCTCGGCATGGCGCAGCACTGGCACCATCAGGCCGTTGTCCCCTTGGGTGGCGATGCCGACGTGCACCGCGCCGTGGCGGGTGATGACCTGTGCTTCGTCGTCGTATGTGGCGTTGATCTGCGGAAAGTCACGCAGTGCCACGACCAACGCACGGACCAGAAACGGCAATAGGGTGAGCTTGCCCCGGTCTTGGCCATGCTTGCTGTTGAGCTGCTGGCGCAGCGCTTCGAGGGCAGTGACGTCGATTTCTTCGACATAGCTGAAATGGGCCACGCGACGTTTGGCGTCCTGCATGCGCTGGGCGATCTTGCGCCGCAGGCCGATTACCGGGACTTGCTCGCTGTCGGTGCGCTTGGCGTAGCCGCTGGGGGCCTGCTCACCGGCGCGTTGAGGCTGGCTGAGGAAGGCATCGAGGTCTTCATGCAGGATGCGCCCGGCAGGGCCGCTCCCGTGCACGTAACGCAATTCAATGCCAGCATCCAGCGCGCGCTTGCGCACGGCGGGCGAGGCGAGGGGTTTATCGCTGGCCTGGCGTGGAGCCAGCGGTGCGGCCGGGCGGCTGGCCGGGGGCGTCAAGGCGGCCGGCACGGGTTGTTCCTGTACTGCCTGCTTGGGTGCTTGGCTGGCAGGCGGAGTTTCGGCCGCCTTGGCTTGCGGGGCATCCACATGGTTGCCGTTGCCTTCGACCTCGATGCGGATCAGCTCGCTGCCGACCGACATCACTTCCCCAGGCTGGCCGCCCAGGGCCATGACCTTGCCGCTGACCGGGGAGGGGATCTCCACCGTCGCCTTGTCGGTCATGACATCGGCCACGACCTGGTCTTCGGCGATCAGGTCACCTACCTTGACGAACCACTCGACCAATTCGACCTGCGCGATGCCTTCGCCAATGTCCGGCATCTTGATGACATGCGTGCCCATTCAGACCTCCATGACCTTTTTCAATGCCCCACCCACCCGCGATGGCCCTGGGAAATACGCCCACTCCTGTGCATGGGGGTAGGGCGTGTCCCAACCCGTGACGCGCTCGATGGGCGCTTCCAGATGGTGGAAGCAATGCTCCTGCACCAGCGCGACCAGTTCGGCGCCGAACCCGCAGGTTCGCGTGGCCTCATGCACCACCACGCAGCGCCCGGTCTTCTTCACCGACGCGACGATGGTTTCCAGGTCAAGCGGCCACAGGCTGCGCAGGTCGATCACCTCGGCATCGACGCTCGTCTCTTCGGCCGCGACCTGGGCGACATAAACCGTTGTGCCATAGGTGAGGACCGTGACGTCGTTGCCGGGCCGGGTCACCACTGCCTTGTCCAGCGGTACGGTGTAATAACCGTCGGGCACGGCGCTTTGCGGATGCTTGGACCATGGCGTCACGGGGCGGTCGTGGTGGCCATCGAAGGGGCCGTTGTACAGGCGTTTGGGCTCAAGGAAGATGACCGGGTCATCGCATTCGATCGAGGCAATGAGCAGGCCCTTGGCGTCATAGGGGTTGGACGGCATGACCGTGCGCAGCCCGCACACCTGGGTGAACATTGCTTCCGGGCTCTGGCTATGGGTCTGGCCTCCATAAATGCCCCCGCCGCAGGGCATGCGCAGGGTCAGCGGTGAGATGAATTCGCCAGCGGAGCGGTAACGCAGTCGCGCCATTTCCGAGACGATCTGGTCCGAGGCTGGGTAGAAATAGTCGGCGAACTGAATCTCCACCACCGGCCGCAAGCCGTAGGCACCCATGCCCACGGCCGTGCCGACGATGCCGCTTTCGGAAATCGGGGCATCGAACACCCGTGATTTGCCGTACTTGTTCTGCAGGCCTTCGGTGCAGCGGAAGACGCCGCCAAAGTATCCGACGTCCTGACCATACACGACCACGTTGTCGTCGCGCTCGAGCATGATGTCCATGGCCGAGCGCAGGGCCTGGATCATGGTCATGGTGGTGGTGGCCATGGCGGTTTCCGGGTTGATGCTGCTGTTGTGATCGTTCATTTCAGACCCCCAGTTCCTGACGTTGGCGACGCAGGTGGTCCGGCATTTCCTTGTACACGTCCTCGAACATCGAAGCGGCACTGGGAATGTGTCCGTTGGCGAGGGTGCCGTACTGCTCGGCTTCCTTCTGCGCGGCGACCACGGCAGCCTCGAATTCGGCCGTGGTGGCCTGGTGTTCTTCTTCGGACCAATGGCCGATCTTGATCAGGTGCTGCTTCAGGCGAGCGATCGGGTCGCCCAGCGGGAAGTGGCTCCAGTCGTCCGCTGGGCGGTACTTGGACGGATCATCGGACGTGGAATGCGGGCCAGCACGGTAGGTGACCCACTCGATCAGGCTGGGGCCAAGGCCGCGGCGTGCGCGTTCGGCTGCCCAGCGCGAGGCCGCGTAGACGGCCACGAAATCGTTGCCGTCCACGCGCAACGAGGCGATGCCACAGCCCACGCCGCGGCCGGCGAAGGTGGTGGACTCGCCGCCGGCGATGGCCTGGAACGTGGAAATCGCCCACTGGTTGTTGACCACGTTGAGGATGACCGGGGCGCGGTAGACGTGGGCGAAGGTGAGGGCGGTATGGAAGTCCGACTCAGCGGTGGCACCATCGCCGATCCAGGCCGAGGCGATCTTGGTATCGCCCTTGATGGCCGAGGCCATGGCCCAGCCCACCGCTTGCACGAACTGGGTCGCCAGGTTGCCGCTGATGGTGAAAAAGCCCGCCTCGCGTACCGAATACATGATCGGCAACTGGCGACCCTTGAGCGGGTCGCGCTCGTTGGAGAGCAGTTGGCAGATCATGTCCACCAGCGAAACGTCACGGGCGATCAGGATGCTTTGCTGGCGGTAGGTCGGGAAGCACATGTCGGTGCGGTTCAGCGCCAGGGCCTGGGCGCTGCCGATGGCTTCCTCGCCCAGGCTCTGCATGTAGAACGACATCTTCTTCTGGCGCTGGGCGACGACCATGCGGCTGTCGAAGATGCGGGTCTTGAGCATGGCACGCATGCCTTGGCGCAGTATCTGCGGGTCTATGTCCTCGGCCCAGGGGCCCTGGGCATTGCCCTGTTCATCCAGTACGCGCACCAGGCTGCCGGACAAGTCGGCGGTGTCGGCGGCTTCTACGTCGATGGGTGGTTTACGGACCTGGCCTGCGTCGTTCAAGCGCAGGTAGGAAAAATCGGTCTGGCAGCCTGGCCGGCCGGTAGGCTCGGGCACATGCAGGCGCAGGGGGGCGTACTCGTTCATGCTGTTTACGCTCGCTCGGGTATTTGTTTTTGTGAGCTTTGAAGCGGTCGCCGCTGACTGCCGGCTTGTGACCAGCAGGTCAGCGTTAGCTACATGTTAGTTGCCCTGGCGCAGAATATTTCTCTCTAGTTGATTGCCTTTGCTAAGCAGGCCAGATAAACATTCCCCATAAACACAATAAACCGGTGATTTTGTCTCATGCGCAAACTCGATCGTACTGACATCGGCATTCTCAACAGCCTTCAGGAAAACGCCCGCATCACCAACGCCGAGCTGGCACGTTCGGTCAACCTGTCGCCTACGCCCTGTTTCAACCGAGTGCGGGCCATGGAAGAGCTGGGCGTCATTCGCCAGCAGGTCACGCTGTTGTCGCCCGAGGTGCTGGGGCTGGATGTGAACGTATTCATCCATGTGAGCCTGGAAAAACAGATCGAGCAGGCACTGCACCGTTTCGAGGAAGAGATCGCCGAGCGGCCCGAGGTCATGGAGTGCTACCTGATGACCGGTGACCCGGACTACCTGCTGCGCGTGCTACTGCCCAGTATCCAGGCGCTGGAGCGGTTTCTGGATTACCTGACCCGCCTGCCGGGCGTTGCCAACATTCGCTCCAGCTTCGCGCTCAAGCAGGTGCGCTACAAAACGGCGTTGCCATTGCCGGCAAACGGGATGACCTTGCGCGAATGACTGCTGTCCAAGCTCGTCGACGCCCTTTGGCCTGGCCTGATCCATTTTTTACCTGGCCATGGGCAAGGGACCATTCGATTTTGCAGCACGGGGCCTGCAACGCTTGGCGTTAGCCTTTATTCTGCACCTACAACTGCCAGCTCAACCCGGGAGCCGAAGGGATTTATGCGCACTATCTGGAAGCCGTTTCAGTCGTTGTATTTCGCTGCACTGATGATGCTGATCGGCTCGGGCCTGCTCAGTACCTACCTGGCGCTGCGCCTGGCTGCCGACAACGTCGATAGCCTGTGGGTCGGTGCCTTGATGGCGGCCAACTACTTCGGCCTGGCCGTGGGCGGCAAGGTCGGCCACCGGCTCATCGGCCGAGTAGGGCACATACGTGCCTATGCCACCTGCGCCGGTATTGTCGGCGCCGCCGTGCTCGGGCACGGCCTGACCAACTGGCTGCCGGCCTGGGTCGGGCTGCGGATGATCGTAGGCCTGGGCATGATGTGCCAGTACATGGTCATCGAAAGCTGGCTCAACGAGCAGGCGGACGTGAAGTACCGGGGCGCCGTATTCAGCGGGTACATGATCGCGTCCTACCTGGGCCTGGTGTTGGGTCAGCTGATACTGGTGGTGCACCCTGAGCTGGGGCTTGAGCTGCTGATGCTGGTCGCGATGTGCTTCGCCCTGTGCCTGGTGCCGGTGGCCATGACCCGCCGCATCCACCCCGCGCCACTGCGTCCGGCACCCATGGAGCCCAAGTTCTTCATCAAGCGCGTGCCGCAGTCGCTCAGTACGGTGCTGGGTTCCGGGCTGATCGTCGGCTCGTTCTATGGCCTTGCTCCGCTGTATGCCGCCAGTCAGGGTCTTAGCACCGAGCAGATCGGTCTGTTCATGGGCTGCTGCATCTTTGCAGGGCTGGTGGTTCAGTGGCCGCTGGGCTGGTTGTCGGACCGTTACGACCGAGCGGTGTTGATTCGCAGTGTCGCAGTGGGGCTGGCCGTGGCCGCCGCGCCGTTGGCGATCCTGCCCGACGTGCCGCTGGAGTTGCTGTTCGCCATGGGCTTTGTGGTATCGCTGTTGCAGTTCAGCCTGTACCCGCTGGCCGTGGCTTTTTCCAACGACCACGTGGAGAGCGAGCGCCGCGTTTCGCTGACTGCCATGCTGTTGGTGACTTACGGCGTGGGGGCGTGCATCGGGCCGCTGGCTGCTGGCGTGCTGATGAAAGTGCTGGGCGTGCAGATGTTGTACGCCTTCTTCGTGTTCTTTGCCCTGGTACTGGTCTGGCGTATTCGTCCAAAAGCTGTCACCGGCTTGCACCAGGTCCAGGATGCCCCCCTGGGCCACGTCGCCATGCCCGCCGCCGGCTCGCCCCTGTCGGCAGCGCTGGACCCGCGTGTGGATGAGCAGACCGTGCAGGATGTGATGCAGACGCCGGTGGCGGCCGAGGACACGGAGGAGGCCGAGAAAGACGGCGAACCGCCGCTGGAGGAGGTGCAGGGGAATAAGCCGGCTTGAGTGTGGCCGTCACGCGCGTTGGAGCACGTGGAGCGTTACGTGTGCCAGGCGGTGCACTCCCGCCCCGGTAATTTCTGTGTTTCCGCCTATCGGCTGGGGCCGCTGCGCGGCCCATCGCGGCACGAGGCCGCTCCTACCCGGAAATCGGCTAGCCTTCAGGGGCGGCGCTAGGCCGTTTAGTTCTGCAAAGGCCAGGCCCCCGCTATCTCAGCCAATACAGGACCAAGGTAGATACCGTCTGGATCCTCACCTCGTAAGTGCGATTTGAGGATCAAGACGAGGGTATGTGTGATTTTGGAAGTTTGGGCAGCAACTTGAGCACCAAGTCAGAGACATGGGCTGTGTTGGTCTTGCTTCTAAGCGCACGGTAGCCCAGGCGCCGCAGATCGCGACTTCAGGAGGCCGAGCGCAGGGCTTGCGCAGGGAGGTGACAGGCATGGATGCCTGTCAAGCGCTGGGCCCCAGGATGGGGCCTGCAGCGCGGCCCTCTCGGGAGCAAGCCCGGAGCGAGGGAACCCCGAAGCGCAGTGCAGGGGCCGGATGACAGGAGCAGGCGGTTTTTGCTCACTTTTTGACAAGACAAAAAGTGAGCCGCCGTAAGGGCGGAAAGGTGACTGTGCGCCACCCTCGCCAATGAATACCTGAACGGTTTCAACCGCCCACACCAACGAAAACTACGTGATAGCACCAAAACTGCTGAAAGACCGCACTAGCCCTCCCGCGAGCGGTAAATCAATAATCGTCCTTATCAAACCGCCGCGCTTCACGCTGCAGCTGATACACAAAACTCTCCACCTTGCGCTGGGCAGGCCCACTGAGGTTATGAAAGCGAACCCCAGCAAACGTGGTATTGATCCGCTCTTCATAATGCAGATGGCGCAACTCGACCATGGTATCTACCAACCCAAGCGGTGCGCCGGCCTTGAAGCGTTCATACACCTGACCCAACTGCAGGCGATCCTCGACATTCCCATCAAAGCGCAGCTTGCACCCGGTAGCCGAAATATCCAGCAATTTGCCACGCAAGGCACCGTTGCCCTTGAGGTGCGTGCCATCGAGCATGATGTCTACCAGCTGCGACAGCTTCAGCGCGGCACGAAATGCGTTGCGGCGCTGGTGATAGGTCATCTCCAACGGCAGCCCGCCACGGTAGCAGCGATGACCGTCCACTTCGCTGATGCGCAGGCCGTGGGTGCATTCCCAGGCAATGCGCACACCGTCGTGGAAGCCTTCCACCCGGAAATGCTCGCCGTTTTCGATGAATTTCTCACCGTCACGGGGGATCAGCTCGTCAAGCGCCAGCACATTGTTTTCCCGATCCACGTCCACCACGTAACTCTGGAAGCGATGGCCTCGGTCATGGAAGGTGATGATCAGGGGGTCGTGGCTGTCCTGGAGCTGCCGTAAATTGGCCGCAATTTCCAAGGGTGTGCTCAGCACCTTGGGCGGTTGCGGGGCATCGGATTCATTGAACACGGCTTGACGTTCTCCAGGCAAAAGCGACACAGGCAATTAACAGCATTTTGCCAGTATGTGCGGTGCCTTGATAGGGAAATCACACTTGGCTGAGGGCGCGCGGCTTGGTCAGGGGCGAGGTGCTGCCACGGCTGTTGTAGAGCGACGGCGAGTCGCCGCCCATGAGGATGCGGACCTGATTATTGGTGACCTGTTGCTGGACCTGAATGATACGGCCATTGGTCGAGTTGACCTGCTGACAGGCGTCCATCAGCTGCGCCAGCGTATCGAGTCGCTCCAGCATCACGTCACCGTGGGGCGATTGCGCCGCCACCGCCTGTACGCCGGCGCGGTCTGCGCTCAGGCCCAGGTCGCTCAGCAACTGGCCACGGCGCTGGCCGTGTTGTTCGAGCAGAATGATCAGCGACTGTTTGCGCGCCAGGATCTGCTCAAGCAACTGCATGTCGCGACCGTGCAGCGCGACAGCCTCGTTCTGAAGCAGCTCCAGTAGCTCCTGCATCGGAGCGATGTCTTGTTCGATCAATTGCAGCAGGGTGGTATCGTGCATGGCTAACTCCCGGTTTTCAAGCGTCCATTGAAGTCAGCGCACCCGACGGTCAACGCTGTGCTTCGAAATCGAGCAGCTTGCTGGCGACACGGCCGGCATCGACCTTGTAGCTGCCATCGGCAATGGCCTGTTTGAGCTGGGCTACCTTGGCGCTGTTGACGACGGGTTCATCGCGCAGCTTGTCGCTGATCTTTTGCAACTGCTGGGCCTCTGGGCTTAGGTGCACGGCTTCTCCGCTTGCACCCGTGCCCTTTACTGTTTCCTGGCTGGCAGCCGGCTTTTCAGTGCTGCCAGGGGCATTGCTGCCGCGTACACCGCCGGTGACGGCCGGGGAATTATTCAAACGACTGAAGTCGATGACCATGATCAGAAAACCTCTGGGTTTATGGACGCTTGCCTTGTTTTCGGCCAACTCACGATAAACTTTAGGCACAAATGCGTGACTGTCTTGAGCGACAGCCTGTTACCCGTTTTCTGACACAGTCTAAAAAAAGCGGTTCCCCGGCGCCAGCGGCTTCCGCCCGCTGGCCTACATGCTCACCTCGACCTGGCCCGGGCCCGTCACCATGGCCTTGACCACGCGTTTGGAATTGAGATTGCGCACCCGAATCTGCTCGCTGATGCCGCCTTTGCTCAGCGCCTCGCCAGGCATGCGCACGCTCAACGTGCCACTGCGGGCAACGATCACCACATGATCGCCCTTGCGCACCACCTCCGCCTGCTCCAGGTGTTGAGGCGTCAGCACCTGATCCATCACCGTCGGGCGCAGCATCTTCATCCCGACCGCCTGGCCCACATCGGTCAGAAACCCTTGGCCCAGCGTGCCGACGTCCCGCTCGCGCAGGGCCACATCGCCTTCGCTCACCACGTTGTCCCGTCGCAGCGGGCGGGTGACCACGACCACCTCGCGGAACAAGCGAACGGTGGCGGGCACGAAAACGGTCCAGGGCGCCGCGCCGTCGCAACGTACACGCACCGTCACCCGCCCCAGCGGCACGCTCGGGCTTTCCAGCGAAGCGTCGAGCGCCTGGCTGCACAAGGGCATGCGCAACCTTGGGTCCAACGGGTTCACCTGGATCTCGTAGCGGCCGGCCGTTTGGGTCGTGGCGAGATAATCTTCGACGGTGAACTCAAGAAACCCTTGGGTGACACCGATAAGCTGTTCAGGCATGGTGAACGCGTCCGCCCAGGTGCGAACCGGTACCAGCAGGCACAATGCGGCCAGCAAGCCAGCCAGCAGGCGCGTCAATCGTCGGGAAACTGTCGTTTTCATGTACATGGCGCTCAAAAAAGCAAAGCCCGTGCCGACTTCTTGAGTAAGTGGCAACGAATGGCTGACAGGTAAGGAGTTCGGCATGGCGGGGGTTATGGATTCGGTCAACCAGCGCACACAGCTGGTAGGGCAGAATCGCCTGGAACTGCTGCTGTTCCGCCTCAACGGCGAACAGCTTTATGGCATCAACGTTTTCAAGGTCAGGGAAGTGCTGCAATGCCCTGCGCTGACCATACTGCCCAAGGCGCACCCGGTGGTGCGCGGCGTCGCCAACATCCGCGGGGCGACGATTCCGATCCTTGACCTGTCGATGGCCACCGGCCTGCGCCCGTTGCAGGAAGACACGCGCAGCAGTTTCGTGATCATTACCGAGTACAACACCAAGACCCAGGGCTTTCTGGTGCATTCGGTCGAGCGCATCGTCAACATGAACTGGGAAGAAATCCACCCGCCACCCAAGGGGACCGGCCGCGATCATTACCTGACGGCAGTCACGCGGGTGGACAACCGCATGGTCGAGATCATCGACGTGGAGAAGGTGCTGGCCGAGGTCGCGCCGTCTTCGGAGGCGGTGTCGGCGGGGGTGGTGGACGCCGAGGTGCAGGACAAGGCCGTGATGCTGCGGGTGTTGACCGTCGACGATTCGTCGGTGGCACGCAAGCAGGTCAGCCGTTGCCTGCAGACGGTTGGCGTCGAGGTGGTGGCCCTCAATGACGGTCGCCAGGCCTTGAACTACCTGCGCCAATTGGTGGACGAAGGCAAGAAGCCCGAAGAAGAGTTTCTGATGATGATTTCCGACATTGAGATGCCGGAAATGGACGGCTATACCCTGACAGCGGAAATTCGCAGCGACCCGCGCATGCAAAAGCTGCACATCTGCCTGCATACTTCCCTGTCCGGGGTGTTCAACCAGGCGATGGTCAAGAAAGTGGGCGCCGATGATTTCCTGGCCAAGTTCCGGCCGGATGATCTGGCCCAGCGCGTGGTTGACCGAATCAAGGCAGCACATTGAAAGGCGCCGGGGTTCGCCCCGGCCACAGTGATTGAAAAGAGGCGGCAGCAGTGTCTACGGGTAATTTGGATTTCGAACAGTTCCGGGTCTTTCTGGAAAAAGCCTGTGGCATCTTGCTGGGCGAAAATAAGCAGTACCTGGTGTCCAGCCGCCTCAACAAATTGATGGAGCAGCAGGGCATCAAGAGCCTGGGCGAGCTGGTGCAACGCATCCAGGCCCAGCCGCGGGGCGGCCTGCGCGAGCAGGTGGTCGATGCCATGACCACCAACGAAACCCTGTGGTTTCGCGATACCTACCCGTTCGAGGTGCTCAAGAACAAGGTCATCCCCGAGTTTATCCGCAACAACCCCGGCCAGCGCCTGCGCATGTGGTCGGCGGCGTGCTCTTCGGGCCAGGAGCCGTACTCCATCTCCATGGCCATCGACGAGTTCGAACGCAGCAACCTGGGCCAGCTGAAAATGGGCGCGCAGATCGTCGCGACCGACCTGTCGGGCACCATGCTCAACAACTGCAAGACTGGCGAGTACGACAGCCTGGCGATTGCCCGCGGCTTGTCGGCCGAGCGCCTGCAGCGCTACTTCGACCCCAAGGGGCCGGGGCGCTGGGCGATCAAGCCGGCGATTCGCAACCGGGTGGAGTTTCGCTCGTTCAACTTGCTCGACAGCTATGCAAGCCTGGGCAAGTTCGACATCGTGTTCTGTCGCAACGTCTTGATCTACTTCTCGGCCCAGGTCAAGAAAGACATCCTGCTGCGCATTCACAGCACCCTCAAGCCAGGCGGGTACCTGTTCCTGGGCGCATCCGAAGCCCTCAACGGCCTGCCGGACCATTACCAGATGGTGCAGTGCAGCCCGGGCATCATCTATCAGGCCAAATAGGCCCATGCCGTATGTGCCGCTGACCGGGCGATGCCTTGTCAGCGGCTTTCAATGAGTCGGCCCTGTCGCTGACGTCAATTTTTTGTTTTGCCGCTCATGTGCTCTTGTTTTTGCCGCTTGTGGCCATTGGGCCGCGTGCGGTTTGCCGCTTTTCTGGCATAGCGCCCCTTTGAACAGGGCTGCAAGGCCTTGAATACGGGCTTTGCCGATGTTGGCACAAGCCTTGCTAAAACCTTCGGCAACGACATTCTGGTCAACCGCTGAAGGTTTCCCCGACATGAGCATCAGCTTCGACAAGGCGCTTGGTATCCATGAAAAGGCCCTGGGCTTTCGTGCGCAACGCGCCGAAGTGCTGGCCAACAACATTGCCAACGCCGACACCCCCAACTACAAGGCCCGTGACCTGGACTTCGCCTCGGTGCTGGCCGCTGAAAGCGACAAGCAGCACAACGGCGGCCGCTTCGGCCTGGAGCGCACCAACAGCCGGCACATCGAGGCCGACGGCGTGGCGCTGAGCGACGAAGCCCTCAAGTACCGCACGCCGATGCAGCCTTCGATCGACCAGAACACCGTGGACGCGCAAATCGAGCAGTCGAATTACACCGAAAACGCGATTGGCTTCCAGGCCAGCTTCACGTTGCTCAACAGTAAATTCAAAGGGCTGGTATCAGCCCTGCGGGGAGAATGACCATGTCCCTTTCCAGCGTCTTCAACATTGCCGGTTCCGGCATGAGCGCGCAGAACACGCGCCTGAACACCGTCGCCTCCAACATTGCCAACGCCGAGACGGTCTCGTCGAGCATCGACCAGACCTACCGCGCTCGCCATCCCGTGTTCGCCACCACGTTCCAGAACACCCAGGCCGGCACCAGCCAGTCGCTGTTCGAGGACCAGGGCGAGGCAGGGCAGGGCGTGCAAGTAACCGGCATCGTCGAGGACCAGAGCAACCTCGAGGCCCGCTACGAGCCTAGCCACCCGGCGGCGAACAAGGACGGCTACGTGTATTACCCCAACGTTAACGTGGTCGAGGAGATGGCTGACATGATCTCGGCCAGCCGCGCGTTCCAGACCAATGCCGAGTTGATGAACACGGCCAAGAGCATGATGCAGAAGGTGCTGACCCTGGGTCAGTGATAGGACGCCGACATGACCACCACCAATGCCACAGGCGAAGTCGGTAGTAGCTACCTGAACTCGCTGCAGCGAAAAGAAAGCAAGAACGACGAAAAGACCGGCGCCGCCGGCAGTGCCCTGGGCAAAGATGCCTTCCTGCAGCTGCTGGTCACCCAGATGAAAAACCAGAACCCCCTGGACCCGCAGCAGAACGGCGAGTTCGTGGCGCAGTTGGCCCAGTTCAGCAGCTTGGAAGGTATCCAGACCCTGAACAGCTCGGTCGGCTACATCGCCAGTGCGTTCCAGTCGTCCCAGGCCTTGCAGGCGTCGTCGCTGGTCGGACGCAACGTGATCGTGCAGACCGACAAGGCCGTGGTCGACACCAGCAAGGACATGAAGGGCTCGGTGAACCTCACCGGCTCGAGCACCGCCACCTCGGTGGGCGTGTACGACAAGGACGGCAAGCTGGTGCGCACCCTCGACCTGGGCAGCCAGGCTGGCGGCAAGGTGGACTTCACCTGGGATGGCAAGGATGACGCCGGTGAGACCCTGCCGGCCGGCACCTACAGCTTCAAGGCCACCGCCTCGATCAATGGCACGGCCACGGCCATGACCACCAACCTGCCGGCCACCGTCACCAGCGTGACCATGGGCACCAACGGCGGCGAAATGTCGCTGAACCTGGCAGGGCTGGGCAGCGTTCCACTTTCCACCATTCAAAGCATCGGCATCTAGGGCCTAGCGCACATTTTCAGGAGTTAGCGTATGTCTTACAACATTGGCTTAAGCGGCCTCAATGCAGCCAACAAGGCCCTGAACGTGACCGGCAACAACATTGCCAACGTCGCCACCACTGGCTTCAAGTCCTCGCGCGCCGAGTTCGCCGACCAGTACTCAAGCTCCATTCGCGGCACCAGCGCCGGCCGTACCTCCATTGGTACCGGCGTAAGAACCGCCGCCATTTCCCAGCAGTTCAGCTCGGGCAACATCAACGGCACCGGCCAGGCGCTGGACATGGCCATTGACGGCAACGGCTTCTTCGCGCTCAACGACAACGGCTCGAAGATCTATACCCGGGCCGGGGCGTTCTACAGTGACAAGCAGGGCTTCGTCGTCAACGCCGGCGGCGCCAACCTGCAAGGTTATGGCGTCGACGAAAATGGCCAGGTGGTGCAGGGCGTATTGACCAACCTTCAGATCGACACGGCCAACCTCACCCCCAAGGCCACGTCCAAGATCGAGCAGACGGTCAACCTCAAGTCCAGCGATGGCGCGCCTACGGTCACCCCGTTCGACCCAGCCGACGTCAAGAGCTACAACTTCACGTTCTCAAGCGACGTGTACGATAGCCAGGGCAATGCGCACCAGTTGAACCAGTACTTCATCAAGGATGACACGTCCAATTCCTGGAAGATGTACAGCACCATCGACGGTCGCAACCCACAGGACCCGACCTCCACGCAGCCGCTGATCAATGACCTGCCATTCAAGTCCGACGGCACGCTCAACGCCGATGCCCTCACGCCTGGGCCGGTGACCGGTGGCCTGTCGATCAATGCGAACAAGACTTTCAACCTGGACAACTGGATCCCCGCGCAGAAGAACGCTGCCGGCCAGTGGTCAGCCAACGGCGCCAATGCCAACCCCGGCGGCGTCAGCCTCGACATGCTGGGCATGACCCAGTACAACGCCGCCTCGGCCGTGACCGCCAAGGATCAGGACGGGTTCGCTACGGGTGAGCTGTCTAGCCTGTCGGTAGACAAGGGCGGCTTCCTGTTCGCCAACTTCACCAATGGCAAGAACAAAGTCATCGGCCAGGTCGCCATCGCTAGCTTCGCCAACATGCAGGGCCTGACGCCGATCGGCGGCACCAACTGGCAGGAGTCCTTCTCATCGGGTGTCCCGGTGATCGGCGCGCCGGACACCGGCACCCTGGGCCAGATTGCAGGTTCTTCGCTGGAAGATTCCAACGTCGACCTGACCGGCGAGCTGGTGAACCTGATCAAGGCGCAGAGCAACTACCAGGCCAACGCCAAGACGATTTCCACCGAAAGCACCATCATGCAAACCATCATCCAGATGAGCTGATGGCGTGCCGAGGCGTGACACTCAGGGTTTACGAGCAGTGTCGATGAAGCATGTCTGGTTGTTGTCCTTTCTGCTGGTGATAGGGGGCGGTAGTGCCAACTGGGCAGAGGCCGCCCCAAGCCCTTTCTTCCTTTGGCAAAGCCTGGTCACCGGGCGATACATCTGCGTCCAAGGCAACCCGGGTTCAGGCTGGACCCGGTTTGCCGGCCCCTACAAAAACGGCGCCTGCCGCGATCACTGATCCAGGCGCTTTTGATCCGATGCCAACAAACTGACACCGATGGTAAAGCCGTCGCGCTGAAGTGCCCGATTCACCGGGGTGCAAAGCTGGTTCGATTATTGCTAGACCCTGCCTGATGACAGCGCGGTACTGGCGCGCGGAGGAGATGCTGTGGACAAATTGCTTTACGTGGCCATGACCGGGGCTAGCCAGAACGCGCTGGCCCAGAAGGCCCACGCCAACAATCTGGCGAACGTTTCCACCAACGGTTTCCAGCGCGACCTGGAGCAGGCCCGCTCGATGCCGGTCTTTGGCGACAGCTTCCCGGCGCGCGCCTTTGCCCTGACCGAGCGTCCAGCCACCGACTTCAGCGAAGGGCCGATGATCGAAACCGGTCGCGACCTGGACGTGGCTGTGAGCGGCCATGGCTTTATCGCCGTGCAGGCCCCCGACGGCAGCGAAGCCTATGTGCGCACTGGCAGCCTGAATATCGACGCCCTTGGCGTGTTGCGCGCCGGCAACGGCATGCCGGTGATCGGCAACGGCGGCCCGATTGCCATTCCACCTGAGCAGAAGGTGGAAGTAGGTGCCGACGGCACCATCAGCATCCGCTCCATGGGCGAAGACCCGCGGGTGATGGCCGAAGTCGACCGCATCAAGCTGGTCAACCCGGACACCAAGGGGTTGAACAAAGGTGCAGACGGCCTGATTCACACCGCCAGCGGCCAGCCGGCCGATGCCGACGTCAATGTTCGCGTGGTCTCGGGCTTTCTTGAAGGCAGCAACGTCAACGCGGTGGAAGAGATGACCTCGGTGCTGGCGTTGTCCCGCCAGTTCGAGCTGCACGTGAAAATGATGAGCGCGGCCAAGGAAGGCGATGAAGCCATGGCGCGGGTTTTGCAAATCGGCTAATGACATTTGAACGGGTGCCGTAAAACAGGCGCGCGAGGAGAACTTACATGCTTCCAGCTCTATGGGTCGCCAAAACCGGCCTGTCCGCCCAGGACACCAACCTGACGGTGATTTCCAACAACCTGGCCAACGTGTCGACCACCGGCTTCAAACGTGATCGCGCCGAGTTCCAGGACCTGTTGTACCAGATCCGTCGCCAGCCAGGTGCCCAGTCCACCCAGGACAGCCAGCTGCCCTCCGGCTTGCAGGTAGGTACTGGCGTGCGCATTGTCGGCACCCAGAAAAGCTTCGTGGCTGGCAGCCTGCAGACCACCGAGAACCCGCTGGACATGGCGGTCAATGGTCGTGGTTTCTTTCAGATCCTGCAGCCAGATGGCACGGTTTCGTACACCCGTGACGGCACCTTCCACCTCAACTCCGATGGCCAGATCGTCACCGCCAACGGCTATGCCCTGGAGCCTGCCATCGTCGTGCCCAACGACGCGCAGACCTTCACCGTCGGCCAGGACGGTACCGTATCGATCACCACCGCCGGCAACCCGGCCGCCCAGGTGATCGGCAACATCCAGACCGCCGACTTCATCAACCCGGCGGGCCTGCAGGCCATCGGTGGCAACCTGTTCCTGGAAACGGCCGCCAGCGGCGCCCCCCAAGTCGGCACCCCGGGCCTGAACGGCTTCGGTACCACCTTGCAGCAAACCCTGGAGAACTCCAACGTCAGCACCGTGGAAGAGCTGGTGAACATGATCACCACCCAGCGCGCCTACGAGATGAACTCCAAGGTCATTTCTGCCGCCAACTCGATGCTGCAGACCGTTACCCAGCAGCTGTGATCCCAGCAACTTCCGTAGCACCCGTGAGGTATGCATCATGAATCGTCTGTTGTCCGTTTTCGCCCTGGGCGGTGCGGTGTTGCTTGCAGGCTGCGTCGCCCCCGCGGCCAAGCCCAACGACCCGTACTATGCGCCGGTGCTCCCGCGCACCCCTTTGCCGGCAGCGGCCAACAACGGTTCGATCTACCAGGCCGGTTTCGAGCAGAACCTGTATAGCGACCGCAAGGCATTCCGCGTGGGTGACATCATCACCATCACCCTGAACGAGCGCACCTCGGCCAGCAAGAACGCAGGTTCCCAGATCCAGAAGAACAGCAAGGCCAGCCTTGGTCTGTCGTCGCTGTTCGGGGCCAGGCCGAACACCAACAACCCGTTCGGCGGCGGCGACCTGTCGCTCGATGCCGGCTACAGCGGTGATCGCACCACCAAGGGCGACAGCAAGGCCACCCAGGGCAACACCTTGACCGGCTCGGTGACCGTCACCGTGGCCGAAGTGCTGCCCAATGGCATCATCGCCGTGCGCGGCGAGAAGTGGCTGACCCTGAACACCGGTGAAGAGCTGGTGCGCATCGCCGGGCTCATCCGCGCCGACGACATCGCCACCGACAACACCGTGCCGTCCACGCGGGTGGCCGATGCGCGCATCACCTATTCCGGCACTGGCTCGTTTGCCGATGCCAGCCAGCCCGGGTGGCTGGACCGCTTCTTCATGAGCCCGCTTTGGCCCTTCTGAGTACCCTGACCATGCTCAATCTGAGGCAACTGCTCACCGCCACCTTGCTGCTGACCTGCGCCTGCGCCGCTCAAGCCGAGCGCCTGAAGGACATCGCCAGCATTTCGGGCGTACGTTCCAACCAGTTGATCGGCTACGGCCTGGTGGTCGGCCTGAACGGTACCGGCGACCAGACCACGCAAACGCCTTTCACCCTGCAGACGTTCAACAACATGCTGTCGCAGTTCGGCATCAAGGTGCCGCCTGGATCGGGCAACGTGCAGTTGAAGAACGTTGCCGCAGTATCGGTGCATGCCGACTTGCCGGCCTTCGCCAAGCCAGGGCAGGTGGTGGACATCACCGTGTCGTCGATCGGTAACTCCAAGAGCCTGCGTGGGGGCAGCTTGTTGATGACCCCGCTCAAGGGGATCGACGGCAACGTCTACGCCATCGCCCAGGGCAACCTGGTGGTGGGCGGCTTCGATGCCGAAGGGCGCGACGGCTCGCGGATCACCGTCAACGTGCCGTCTGCCGGCCGTATCCCGGGCGGCGCCAGCGTCGAGCGGGCAGTGCCAAGCGGTTTCAACCAGGGCAACACCCTGACCCTGAACCTCAACCGCCCCGACTTCACCACCGCCAAGCACATCGTCGACAAAGTCAACGACCTGCTCGGCCCTGGCGTGGCCCAGGCCGTGGATGGCGGTTCGGTGCGCGTGAGCGCGCCGATGGACCCCAGCCAGCGGGTGGACTACCTGTCGATCCTGGAAAACCTGGAAATCGATCCGGGCCAGGCAGTGGCCAAGGTGATCATCAACTCGCGTACCGGCACTATCGTCATCGGCCAGAACGTCAAGGTATCGCCGGCGGCGGTAACCCACGGCAGCCTAACGGTGACCATCACCGAAGACCCCATCGTCAGCCAGCCGGGCCCGCTCTCCAATGGCCAGACCGCCGTGGTCCCGCGCTCGCGGGTCAGCGCCGAGCAGGAAGCCAAGCCGATGTTCAAGTTCGGCCCGGGTACCACGCTGGATGAAATCGTCCGGGCGGTGAACCAGGTGGGCGCCGCGCCCGGTGACCTGATGGCCATTCTCGAAGCCCTGAAACAGGCCGGCGCCTTGCAGGCCGACCTGATCGTGATCTGAGGACGGCATCGATGAACAGCAAGAGCCTGGTTTCCGGCAGTGTCGACAGCGGTGCCTTCACCGACCTCAACCGCCTCAATGCCCTCAAGCACGGTGATCGCGACAGCGAAGCCAACGTGCGCAAGGTGGCCCAGGAGTTCGAGTCGATGTTCATCAGCGAGATGCTCAAGGCTTCGCGCAAGGCCAGCGATGTCCTGGCCGACGACAACCCGATGAACACCGAGACGGTCAAGCAGTACCGGGACATGTACGACCAGCAGTTGTCGGTGAGCATGTCCCGCGAGGGTGGCGGTATCGGCCTGCAGGATGTGCTGGTACGCCAGCTGACCAAAAGCCGCAGCGCCGCCGCCAATACCAGCCCGTTCCCGCGTGGCCAGGCAGGCCCGGTGTTGTGGGGTAGCAAGGTCGCAGACCCGGTCCACGCCACCCAAGCGGCCAGCACCCGCAACGACGTCGCCGCGCTCAATGCGCGGCGCCTGGCGTTGCCCAGCCGCCTTACCGACCGCCTGCTGGCCGGCATCGTGCCTACTGCGGCCACGGCGCCTGTCGGCGCAGCCCCCGTGCGCGACGGCCAGCAGCCGGCCAAGGCCTTTGCCGTGCCCGAGAACGGGCTGCGCATTACCGGCCGTGCCATTGCCCAGCCGCCGCTGGCACCGAAAAAGGCCTTCACCGACAGCGATTCGTTCATCGCCACCATGCTGCCAATGGCCGAGCAGGCCGCCAAGCGCATCGGTATCGACCCGCGCTACCTGGTCGCCCAGGCTGCGCTGGAAACCGGTTGGGGCAAGTCGGTCATGCGCAACAGCGACGGCAGCAGCAGCCACAACCTGTTCGGCATCAAGGCCACCGGCAACTGGCAGGGCGAGCAGGCCAGGGCCATCACCAGTGAATTCCGCGACGGCCAGTTCGTCAAGGAAACCGCCCAGTTCCGCAGCTACGACTCCTACCAGGACAGCTTCCACGACCTGGTGAGCCTGTTGCAGAACAATTCGCGCTATCAAGAAGCGGTCAAGTCGGCCGATAACCCAGAGCAGTTTGCACGCGAGTTGCAAAAGGCCGGTTACGCGACCGACCCGGGCTATGCGAAGAAAATCATCAGCATCGCCCAGCAAATGCAGAAGACACCGCAATACGCCATGGCTGGCAGCACCACGAACCTTTGAAAGGACTAAATCATGTCGAGCCTGATTTCGATCGGCCTGAGTGGCTTGAGTGCCAGCCAGGCGCACCTGTCGGTCACCAGTAACAACATCGCCAACGCCGCCACCGGCGGCTATTCGCGCCAGCAGGCCATGCAAGTGGCCGGTGCCTCGCAGTACATGGGCGCAGGTTTTCTGGGCAGTGGGACCACGCTGGCAGACGTGCGCCGTATCTACAGTGCCTACCTCGACAATCAGTTGCAGACGGCGACGTCCCTGCAAGCCGATTCCACGGCATTCCGGGACCAGGTGACCGGTGTCGACAAGCTGCTGGCTGACCGGGATACCGGCATCAGCTCGGTACTGACTGCGTTTTTCTCGGCCATGCAAACCGCAGCGGCCAAGCCCGGCGATGTGGCCTCGCGGCAACTGTTGCTGACCCAGGCGCAGACCTTGAGCAACCGTTTCAATGCTGTCAGCACCCAATTGACCCAGCAGAACGACGTCATCAACTCCCAGCTCGATACCTTGGCGGGGCAGGTCAACAAGCTCACCAGCAGCATCGCCGAATACAACAAGCAGATCGTGGCCGCCAGCGGCACCGGCAGCACGCCCAACAACCTGCTCGATGCCCGCAGCGAAGCCGTGCGCCAGCTGAACGAACTGGTGGGCGTGACCGTTCAGGAGCGTGAAGGCAACTACGATGTGATCCTGGGCAGCGGCCAGTCGCTGGTGACCGGGAGCAGGTCCAACCCGTTGTCGGTTCAGCCGGGGGTGGCCGACAAAAGCCAGGCGACCTTGCGCATCAATTACGAGTCGTTCAGCTCGGACGTGACCTCGGTAGCCACCGGCGGCACCATCGGTGGCCTGTTGCGCTACCGCCAGGACGTGCTGACGCCTTCGATGAACGAGTTGGGCCGCGTGGCGCTGGTCGTCGCCGACAGCATCAACAGCCAGCTGGGCCAGGGCCTGGACGCCAACGGGCAGTTCGGCAGCTCGCTGTTCTCCAGCATCAACAGCGCCAGTGCCATCGCCCAGCGCAGCCTGGCCTCGTCGAACAACAGCGCAGGCTCGGGCAACCTCGATGTCACCATTGCCAACAGCGGCGCCCTGAGCACCTACGACTACGAAGTGAAGTTCACCAGCGGCAATCAGTACAGTGTGCGCCGCTCCGACGGCACCGACATGGGCTCGTTCGACCTCAATGCCGACCCTGCGCCGGTCATCGATGGTTTTAGCCTGTCCCTCAAGGGTGGTGCGCTGGCCGCCGGCGACAGCTTCAAGGTGATTCCTACCCGCTCGGCCGCCACCGGTATTACCACAGTACTCACCGATGCCAACAAGCTGGCGTTCGCCGGCCCTGTGAGCGCTGCCGTTGGCAGCGGCAACAGCGGCACCGGCACTATCACCCAACCTAGCCTTGGACAAGCGCTGGATATCTATGGCGGTGCCGACACGGCCCTGACGCAGCAGGCGATCAAGGACGCCATGCCGGTGCGCGTGGTGTTCGACGCAGCCAGCGGTGGGTCCCAGGGCTACAAGCTGTTTGATGCCAAGGGCGCGCAGATCGGCACTGGGACCGTGGTGCCAGGCCAGGACAATAAGCTCTCGCTGTCGATACCGATGCGTGATGCATCGGGCAACCCGATTCTCGACCCCAGCGGCAATCCGCGCACTTTTGCGCTGGAAACCACCATCGGCGGCAGCCCAGCGACCAACGACAGCTTTACCTTGTCGTTCAATGTCGATGGCAAGGCGGATAACCGCAATGCCAATGCCCTGTTGAGCCTGCAGACCAAATCGACCGTGGGGACCAATTCCGGTGGCGGCACCAGTTTCACTTCCGCCTATGCCGCCTTGGTAGAGCGGGTGGGTGCCAAGGCCAGTCAAGCGTCTATCGATACCACTGCAACGGCCGCGGTGCTCAAGTCGGCAAGTGAAAGTCGCAGCGCCGTCTCTGGGGTGAACCTGGACGACGAAGCCGCCAACCTCGTCAAGTTCCAGCATTACTACACCGCGTCGTCGCAGATCATCAAGGCGGCGCAAGAAACGTTCTCGACCTTGATCAACGCGCTATAAGGAGGCTGATCGTGCGAATTTCAACTGCCCAGTTTTACGAAACCAGCTCCAACACCTACTCCAAGAACTATTCGGATTTGGCCAAGATCACGGCCCAGGTGACCTCCAAGTCGCGCATTCAGACCGCAGGCGACGACCCGGTGGGCGCTGCGCGCTTGCTGTTGTTGCAACAGCAAAGCGCGTTGCTCGATCAGTACAGTGGCAACATGACCACCGTCAAGAACGCCCTGCTGCAGCAAGAGAGCGTGCTGTCTACCATCAACGATGCGCTGCAGCGGGCAAGCGAGCTGTCGATTCAGGCGGGTAACGGTGGTCTGAGCGACGCTGACCGCACCTCCATCGCCAGCGAAATCAAGGAAATCGAGGCCAACGTGTTCGGCCTGCTCAATTCCCGTGACGCCAACGGGGACTACATGTTTGGAGGGTCCAAGAATTCGACCCCGCCCTATGTTCGCAATGCCGACGGCTCCTACAGCTATCAGGGCGATCAGACCCAGATGAGCCTGCAGGTATCCGATACCTTGCATTTGGCCATCAACGACAGTGGCTTCAGCGTTTTCGACCAGGCCACCAACAACAGCCGCACGCAGTCGACCTTGCAGGCGCCGACGCCCAACGATGGCAAGGTGCTGCTTTCGGGTGGGTTGCTGACATCGGCCAACACCTACAGCGACAAGTTCGCAGCGGGCCAGCCTTATACGGTTACCTTCACCAGCGCCACTGAATACAGCATCAAGGACGCCGCCGGTAACGACATCACCCACGAAACCGCTGGCAAGGGCAAGTTCGATGTCAA
The DNA here is from genome assembly GCF_043104125.1 of Pseudomonas sp. xss_4. Lineage (NCBI taxonomy): Bacteria > Pseudomonadati > Pseudomonadota > Gammaproteobacteria > Pseudomonadales > Pseudomonadaceae > Pseudomonas > Pseudomonas sp. xss_4. The sequence continues at coordinate 53,817 of NZ_JBICKJ010000015.1, read as the reverse complement.
TACCGAAGGCGGCAAGATGATCTCGCTGCGGGGTGTGGATTTCGAGGTCAACCTGAACCTTGCCGAGGGTGACGATCCTGATGCCGTGGTGGCAGGGCATGTCTTCACCCTCGAAGCCAAGCCAGATACCCTGACCGCTACTCGCAGTGCAGGTAACCCCTCGACCTCTCAGGTCGTGGGCTCAAGCGTTACCGACCCCGATGCCTATCGCAGTACCTTCCCCAGCAACGGCGCAGTGCTCAGGTTCACCAGCGACACCGAGTACCAGCTTTTTGCGCAGCCCTACGATGCCCAGAGCAAACCGATTGCCTCGGGCACCATGGGGGCGGGTAATGCCGTGACGGTAGCGGGTGTGACCTATCAGTTCAACGGGGCGCCGGCCCAGGGCGATCAGTTCTCCATCAATGCCAACACCCACCGCACGCAGAACCCGCTGGACACCTTGGGGCAATTGCGAAGCGTGTTGGAGAAACCCCTTGATACGCCTGAAGCGCAGGCTGCTCTGAAGGCCGCAACGGACTCGGCGATTTCCAACCTGGCCAGTGCGCGTGATCGCATCGACATTACCCGAGGCTCGATCGGTGCCCGGGCCAATTCGCTTGAGATACAGGCTCAGGAAAACGAAAGCCTAGGTCTTGCCAACAAGAGCACGCAAAGCGCAATTGGCGACACCGACATGGCGACCGCCACGATCCAGCTGACCCTGCAACAGGCGATGCTCGAAGCCTCTCAGCTGGCATTTGCGCGAATATCGCAGTTGAGCTTGTTCGATAAGCTCTAAGTGAACCAGGGGGCGCGGAGCCAGGCTTCGCGCTCTGCTTCGTTGCAACCGACCATGGCTGTGATTGAGTGGCCTTGCTGGGTTGGCGCGCTCAAATGATGGCGCTGGCAGCGACGGGCGCCTCACAAGCGAGCTTGTTTGAAACCTGCGGCTTTGTCCCTCAATGACGGGATATCCCCATGCACGGCGCGTGATGAATTCAACGTGCCACGCCCTCGATACCTGCCTTTCGTTGCATTTCAATGTGACCAATGAGTCAAAACGGTCATCTTCCCTGTATTCTATGCAGCAGCTGTTGCAGCATTTTGTTACCGGTGCGCAGGCAGGCTCTGCTCTATCCCCTCCCCAGGCGGTGACGCTCCGGTTTTTGGCGCCCTCAATCGATCGAGTGGTGGTCTTTGGCTGTTTTCATTGGGAAGCCAGAATGATTGGCATCAAGAGTATCGCGAGTTACGTGCCCACCGCTGGCCTGGACAACTACGTCCAGGGTGCGAAGTTCGGCAAGGACGAAGAGTTCATGTTCGGCAAGATCGGTGCGTCCTTCTTGCCACGCAAGGCCCCGGAGCAGGAAACCTCCGACCTGTGCGTGGAGGCCGCCCGGGCACTGTTCGCCAACAACCCCGACCTCGATCCGCAGTCGATCGACGCGTTGATCGTGGTGACCCAAAATGGCGATGAAGAAGGCCTGCCGCACACGGCCGCCATCGTCCAGAGCAAGCTCGGGCTGTCTACCCGCGTGGCAGCGTTCGACATCTCCCTGGGCTGCTCGGGGTATGTGTATGGGCTGTATGCGATCAAGGGCTTCATGGAGGCGGCGGGTCTGAAGAACGGGCTGCTGATCACCGCCGACCCGTATTCGAAGATCGTCGACCCGGAAGACCGCAATACCACCATGCTGTTCGGCGACGCGGCCACGGCCACCTGGATGGCCGATGGCGCGGTCTGGAAGCTGGGCGAAGCACGCTTTGGCACTGACGGTTCGGGTGCCGAGCACCTGAAGGTGTCCGATGGTACGTTCTTCATGAATGGCCGGCAGGTGTTCAATTTTGCTCTGGTCAAGGTGCCGGCGCATTTGCACGAGCTGCTTGATGCCAGCGGCCTGCAGTCTTCGGACATCGATGCGTTCTGCATCCACCAGGGCAGTGCGGCGATCGTCGATGCGGTGGCTCGGCGGTTCGAGGAGCATCATCCGGAGAAATTCGTGAAAGACATGCTCGAGACGGGCAATACCGTGTCGTCCAGCGTGCCGTTGCTGCTGCAAAAGCACATGCTCGACGGTAGCTGGAAGCGGGTGGCTGTGAGCGGGTTCGGGGTGGGGTTGTCCTGGGCTTCGGCGATTCTTTATCGGGATTGATGGATTTAGACCAAATTCCAGGATCGCCCTGCGGACCAACGCGGCCGGTGCCAACATAAGCGGCGAAGCTGGAATCTTTGGGGCTGCTGCGCAGCCCATCGCGGCGCAAGGCCGCTCCCACACGACTTGTGTGACGCCTGAGTTGAGACTATCGCAGACCCTGGTGGGAGCGGCCTTGCGCCGCGATGGGCCGCGCAGCGGCCCCAACAATTCCTGACGCGAAGCTGCACGCCTGAAACCTCCGCCCCATTCCCGTTCGGCCTCTCGTTCGCCACGTCATTCATCAACGCCCTCCAAGACAGCCCCATCTCCCCATCACCCACCTGATCCGCTTTTTGACGCCAAAATTTCGCGCTTAACCCCTTGATTTTCCAGGGCTGGCCGCATGCCAGCATTTTTTTTTGCAAAAACCCCTCAAGCAACCGGGCTATCCGACGATAACCATTACGAAGGTTCTCTAGGCCACACCCGGCTGTCGCCAGGGCCGGAAGCCGCAGTATCCATACCACGAGGAATTCGTCATGGCTTTGACCGTCAACACCAACATCACCTCCTTGGGCGTTCAGAAGAACCTGAACCGCGCTTCCGAAGCGCTGGGTACTTCGATGTCCCGCCTGTCCTCTGGCCTGAAAATCAACAGCGCCAAAGACGACGCCGCTGGCCTGCAAATTTCCAATCGCCTAACCAGCCAAATCAAAGGCCTGAGCGTTGCCGTAAAAAACGCCAACGACGGCATCTCCATTGCCCAGACCGCTGAAGGCGCAATGCAGGAATCGACCAGCATTCTTCAGCGTATGCGCGAACTGGCCCTGCAGTCGGCTAACGGCTCGAACAGCGATGACGACCGTACTTCCTTGCAGCAGGAATTCACTGCTCTGTCCGGCGAACTGAATCGTATTGCTAGCACCACCACCTTCGGTGGTCGCAACCTGCTGGATGGCTCCTTCGGTAGTACTGCTTTCCAAGTGGGTGCAAGCGCTAACGAAACTATTTCGTTCAGCATGAAAGACGTAAGTGCGACCGGTTTGAAGGGTAGCTACAGCGAAGCGAATGTTGCCGGTAGTGTTACCAATCTCTCTGCTTCTGTAGTAGGTAAAGTTTTCACTCCGCCTCCTGCTAATTTTACAACTACCGTTGATCTTTCCTCGTTCTCTGCTTTGGGGGACAATGAAGTAGCGACGTTGACTGTCGGCTCAAAAACTATTGATATCAAAGGGGCAGTTCCCGGCAGCCCTGGAGCGCCCGCGGAGAATAACGACAAAGCAACGCTTTCTAACGCATTTGAAGCGGCGCTTGCCGCGGAAAAAATCACCTTCACTAAAGACGGTGATAAATACAGCCTCTCCAGCCCAACAACCTTCACCGCAACTACTGGTGGTACAGATGCTGGAAAGCTCGGTTTCACTGTTCCAGCAGTAGCAGCAGCATCTGATACCAAAATTAGTATCAATGATAAAGAGATCAGCATCCCCGCAGGCAAAACTGCTGCTGAAATAGCAGGTATCATCAATACTGATACCAAGGACACTGGTGTGAAAGCGGCGGTTGATTCCGCAACCGGCCGACTGCTGCTGAGCTCTGAAGGTGGTAAGGCGATCAAGCTGGAGAACGGTACTGCTGGTGCTTTGTCCTCTTTAGGTCTGTCTTCTGGCTCGACTCAAGCTAAACTGGTCGCAGATACTTCCATCACTCTTAACAACGTTGAAGTGAAGTTCAAAAAGGGCGATGACATGGATGCTGTGGTAGCTGCTATCAACAGCGCTAGCACCGGCGTCACTGCCAGCAAAAACGAAGACAATACTCTGAGCCTTTTCTCTGACGGCAACATCTCTATCGCAGATGGTAGCGCTGGCACTGGTTTGAAGGCTTTGGGTCTTGAGGCCAAAGTAGGTACTACCACTGCTACTACTGTGGAAACCACTGTTTCTGACCTGAATATCCTGAATGCAGCCGATTCTCAGGTTGCTATCCAGGCTCTGGACGCGGCCATCGCCCAGGTTGACAGCCAGCGCGCTCAGCTCGGTGCCGTTCAAAACCGCTTCGACAGCACCGTTGCCAATCTGAACAGCATCTCGGAAAACTCCACCGCTGCCCGCAGCCGTGTACAGGACGCCGACTTCGCTTCGGAAACCGCCGAGCTGACCAAGCAGCAAACCCTGCAGCAGGCATCCACCGCGATCCTGTCCCAGGCCAACCAGCTGCCGTCTTCGGTACTGAAACTGCTGGGCTAATTGCCAAAGCAGGCTAAGTTTGACGAAGGGTACGTTCGCGTACCCTTTCGTCTTTTCGTCACTTGAGGGTGTAAGTCGTGGATATAAGCATGAAGCTGGGCCTGTCCCATCCCGCTGCCATCACGCCGGACGCGCCACCCAGCGCACGGCCACCCAGCGAGCCGGTCAAGGCCGAGCCCGCCGACAAGGTTTCCAAGCCCGTAGCCCGGCCTGACCTGGAAAGCGCCGTCAGTGCCATCCAGGATTTCGTCAAGGCTTCGGAGCGACAACTGGATTTTTCGATCGACGACTCCACCGGCCAGGTGGTGGTCAAGGTCATCGCCCGCCAAAGCGGTGAAGTCATCCGCCAGCTGCCTTCTGAAGCTGCGCTTAAGCTTGCGGAAAACCTAAAAGATGCCAACAGCCTGTTGTTCAGCACCCAGGTTTGAGTTGGCACGGCATTTGTTTACCAGCGCACGGATGCTTTTTCGTCGGAATACCGGCGGTTACGATAAAGGAGATGTGATATGGCAAGCTCGACCATAAGTGGGCTTGGCTCTGGCCTGGACATCAGCGGCATTGTGAAGGCCCTGGCGAGTGCCGAGAAGGCGCCCAAGCAGACCCAGATCAACAATCAGACCACCACCGCCACCACCTCGCTTTCGGCCATCGGCTCTGTCAAGAGCGCGCTCGAAACGTTCCGTGCCGCAGTCGCCAAGCTCAACACCGCTTCGAGTTTCTCTGGCCTGGCTTCTTCGTCCTCGGACGAAGCCATCGCCAAGATCAAGCTGGGCGACGGCGCTTCCTCGGGCAACTACGCGCTCGAAGTCACCCAGCTGGCGACCGCGTCGAAAATTTCCACCCAGATTTATGAAAAGACCTCGACAATCGTCAACGACTCGGGTGAAACCCAGACCCTGACCATCAACCAGGGCAATGCGACCCACAGCGTGAACATTGCCGCGGGCGCCACACTTCAGCAGGCGCGTGACACGATCAACGACCAGCTGCAGTCCAAGGGCATCACGGCCAACATCGTCACCGATGCCAGTGGGTCGCGGCTCATCTTCTCGTCGACCAAGATGGGCGAGGGTACCGAGTTGACGCTGGGGGGCGACGCGAGCATGGCGCAGGGTGTGTCTACCATTGCCAAGCCGCAGAACGCCAAGTACACCCTCGATGGGCTGGCGCTGGAGTCTGCGTCCAACACCGTGACCGGCGCGATCAGTGGTGTGGATATCACTCTGGTCAAGGAAGGCAAGTCCAACCTGGCAGTCACCAGCAACAGCGACACGCTCAAGACGTCGGTCAAGTCTTTCGTCACGGCGTACAACGCGCTAATGACCACCATCAATACCCAAACCAAGGTCACCACCGGGGCCGATGGCGCCGCTACAGGTTCGGCCGCATTGACCGGCGATGCCACCATGCGCTCGCTGGTCAATTCCGTGCGCAATGAAATCAGCCACAGCGTGGGTGCGACGGGCCTGCGAACGTTGTCGCAGCTCGGCATCAACACGGTGCAGAAAACCGGCCTGCTGGAGTTCAACGACACCAAGTGGGACGCGGCGGTCAAAACCTATGGTGCCGACATCAACCACCTGTTCACCGGCAAGGATGGGCTGTTGACGCGCATGACCAACGTCACCGAGGAGTACACCAAGGCCGGTGGCATCCTCGCCTCGCGCCAGACCAGCCTTACCAATCAGCTCAAGGAGCTCGAGGAATCGCAGCAGGCGTTGGATCGGCGCATCGAGTCACTCACCGACACCTTGACCAAGAAGTACAACGCGATGGACACCATGGTTGCGCAGCTCAAGGCGACCAGCGACAGCGTCATGACCACGCTCAACGCGTTGAATAAAGCCAAGAGCGACAGCTGACAGCGCTAAAGAAACCCCGCGGGGCGCCGATAAACAGGTTATACGGCCCCCGTCCAGCCTTGTTCACTGAGGATCCACCATGCACCCGATGAGAGCCCTTCGCCAATACCAGAAGGTCAATTCCCACGCCCAGATCTCCGAAGCCACGCCCCATCGCCTGGTGCAGTTGCTCATGGAGGGCGCGCTGGATCGCATGGCTCAAGCCAAGGGCGCTATCTCTCGCGGTGACGTGGCACAAAAAGGTCTCATGTTGGGCAAGGCTGTCGATATCATCGGCGGCCTGCGCGAGGGTCTGGACAAAGACAAGGCCGTCGACCCCGATGAACTTGATCGCCTGGACAGTTTGTATGAGTACATGGCACTTCGGCTGACCCAGGCCAACATACACAGTGATCCCGAAGTGATCGATGAAGTCGCACGGCTCATGATCACCGTCAAGAGCGGCTGGGATGCTATCGCGACTGCCGAGTAACAACCCCTCTGCAAGGAGTCCCCTATGAGCGCATTGCATCAGATTGCCAATACCTGCCACGCCTTGAACGAAGCGCTGGAAGCTCGCGACTGGGTAACCATTGGTCAATTGGACTTGGGTTGCCGGGCGCTCGTCGACGAGGCGCTGCTAGCCGACCAGGAAGATGCGACCGCGCTCAAGGCCAACCTAGAGGCCCTCATGGCCGTTTATCGTCAGCTAATCGACGTTGCAAGTGATGAGCGTCAATCTCTGGTCGCGGAAATGTCGAATATCAACCAAGCCAAACAGGCGACAAAGGTATACCATCTGTTCAGCTGAGTTTGCGTGAGGCCGTATGCAGCCCGCAGTTCTGCGGCGCCATAAATTTGACTGCTCGGTAGTTTTTGACTTTACTAGTGCCTGTTCTCGTATTCCAGACGTCGAAACACTGACCATTCAGTCGGAATGATGTCGAGCACGCCCTCGGGCGCCGATATGACTAGGGAAGTTGCTATTGCATGTGGCGTGAAACCAAGATTCTCCTGATCGATGACGACAGCACCCGCCGCCGCGATCTGGCGGTGGTGCTCAACTTCCTGGGCGAAGAGAACCTGTCCTGTGCCAGCCATGAGTGGCAGCAGGTGGTAGAGCCCCTGTCTTCAAGTCGCGAGGTGCTGTGCGTGCTGGTGGGCGCTGTCAATACGCCCGGCACACTGCTCGGGCTGCTTAAGACAGTGCTTTCATGGGATGAGTTCCTTCCTGTTCTGTTTTTAGGTGATATTTCTTCAAGCGAGCTGCCTGAAGAGCTGCGCCGCCGCGTGCTGTCGAACCTGGAAATGCCACCCAGCTACAGCCAATTACTCGATTCGCTGCACCGCGCACAGGTCTATCGAGAAATGTACGACCAGGCGCGTGAGCGCGGTCGTCAGCGCGAGCCGAACCTGTTCCGCAGCCTGGTAGGCACCAGCCGCGCCATTCAGCACGTACGCCAGATGATGCAACAGGTGGCCGATACCGACGCCAGCGTGCTGATTCTTGGCGAGTCAGGCACCGGCAAGGAGGTGGTGGCGCGCAACCTGCACTATCATTCCAAGCGCCGCGAAGCGCCGTTCGTGCCGGTCAACTGTGGCGCGATCCCGGCCGAGCTGCTGGAAAGTGAACTGTTTGGCCATGAAAAAGGCGCGTTCACCGGCGCCATCACCAGCCGCGCTGGCCGCTTCGAGCTGGCCAATGGCGGCACGCTGTTCCTCGATGAAATCGGCGACATGCCGCTGCCCATGCAGGTCAAATTGTTGCGCGTTCTGCAAGAGCGTACGTTCGAGCGCGTGGGCAGCAACAAGACCCAGAGCATCGATGTGCGCATCATTGCCGCGACCCACAAGAACCTCGAGCACATGATCGAGGCCGGCACTTTCCGCGAAGACCTGTATTACCGGCTTAACGTCTTCCCCATCGAGATGGCGCCGCTGCGCGAGCGCGTCGAAGACATCCCGCTGCTGATGAACGAGCTGATCTCGCGTATGGAGCACGAAAAGCGCGGCTCCATTCGCTTCAACTCGGCGTCGATCATGTCCCTGTGCCGCCATGGCTGGCCGGGCAATGTGCGCGAGCTGGCCAACTTGGTCGAGCGCATGGCCATCATGCACCCCTACGGCGTGATCGGTGTATCGGAGCTGCCGAAGAAATTCCGCTACATCGATGACGAAGACGAGCAGATGGTCGATACCCTGCGCAACGACCTGGAAGAGCGCATCGCCATCAACGGGCACGCGCCCAACTTCAACAACCCAGCCATGTTGCCGCCTGAAGGCCTGGACCTGAAGGATTACCTGGGCAGCCTGGAACAGGGTCTGATCCAGCAAGCCCTGGACGACGCCAACGGCATCGTTGCACGTGCTGCCGAGCGCTTGCGAATTCGCCGCACCACGCTGGTCGAGAAAATGCGCAAGTATGGGATGAGCCGGCAGGGTGGTGAAGACCAGGCAGAGGAGTGATCGTCGTCGGTAGGCGGTAGATTCTCTGCCTGGAGTGCGAAGCCTCCGGCAAATGTTGTAAGCCCTTATCTTCGGCACGGGTATTGCTACGCACTGGCCACCACACCGTTTTTATGACGGTCAGCCACGCGAGAGAGCACGATGCCCCAGGCCGCCCATGTATCCCGAGCCCTTTCCCCCCAGGCGCATTCACTGGTCGAGCAGGAAAGCCGCCAGGGTGTCGAGCAGGCGTTCGCTTTGTTCGACCAGGTCTCCAGCCAGCTTAGCCAGTCCTACAGCCTGCTCGAAGCCCGGGTCAGTGAGCTCAAGGGTGAGCTGGCGGTGGTCAGCGCCCAGCGCATCGAGGAGCTGAACGAGAAAGAGCGTCTGGCCAACCGCTTGCAGCATTTGCTGGATTTGCTGCCCGGCGGGGTGATTGTCATCGACGGGCAGGGTAGCGTTCGCGAGGCCAACCCAGCCGCCTGTGAGCTGCTGGGCGAGCCATTGATCGGGCAGCTGTGGCGTGAAGTCATCGCCCGCAGTTTTGCCCCGCGCCTGGACGACGGCCATGAAGTGTCCCTGCGCGACGGCCGTCGCCTCTCCATCGCCACCCGCTCGCTCGATGCCGAGCCGGGGCAGTTGGTGCTGCTCAACGACTTGACGGAAACCCGTCGCCTTCAAGACCAACTGGCACGCCACGAGCGATTGTCCTCACTCGGGCGCATGGTCGCCTCGCTGGCGCATCAGATCCGCACGCCGCTCTCTGCCGCCATGCTCTACGCCAGCCACCTGGCCGACCCTGAACAGGCGTTGACCACCCAGACCCGGCAGCGTTTCGCTGGCAGCCTCAAGGAGCGCCTGCACGAGCTGGAACAACAGGTCCGCGACATGCTGGTGTTCGCCCGTGGCGAGTTGCCCCTCACGGACCGGATTTCTCCTAAAGCCTTGTTCCAGGCGTTGCAGCAGGCCGCGCAGACGCATGTTCAGGGGCACGCGGTGCGCTGGCAGTGTGACAGTCGCCTGGGTGAGCTGCTGTGCAACCGCGACACGCTGGTGGGTGCACTGCTGAACCTGATTGAAAACGCCACCCAGGCCAGCCAGGGCGCTGCGCGGCTCAAGGTGCACCTATGGCGGCGCCAGCAGACCTTGCACCTGTGCATCAGTGACGCTGGAACTGGCATTGCACCTGATCTGCTCGCCCGTATTGGCGAGCCATTCCTGACGACCAAGTCGACCGGCACGGGGCTCGGGCTGGCGGTGGTCAAGGCGGTGGTCAAGGCCCACCACGGCAGCGTGCAGATGCGCTCGAAGGTAGGGCGCGGCACCTGCGTACGAGTAGAGTTGCCCTTGATCGACGGGTCGTTGGCGGAGAGCCGGTGATGAGTGTGAACGTATTGCTGGTCGAGGATGACCGGGTGCTGCGCGAGGCATTGGCCGATACCCTCGACCTGGGTGGTTTCGCCTTCAGGGCGGTGGACAGCGCCGAACAGGCCTTGAAGGTGGTGCACGAAGAACCCTTCAATTTGGTCATCAGCGACGTGAACATGCCTGGCATGGACGGCCACCAATTGCTGGCCCAGCTGCGCCGCCAGCAGCCGCACTTGCCGGTGTTGCTGATGACCGCTCACGCGGCCGTGGAACGGGCGGTGGAGGCCATTCGCCAAGGCGCGGTGGATTACCTGGTCAAGCCCTTCGAGCCCAAGGCGCTGCTCAACCTTGTGCAGCGGCATGCCGCCGGGCGTGTGACGGACGAGGAGGGCCCGGTTGCGTGCGAGCCCTCCAGCCGGCAGTTGCTGGAGCTGGCCGCACGCGTGGCGCGCAGCAATTCGACGGTGCTGATTTCTGGTGAGTCGGGTACGGGCAAGGAAGTGCTGGCGCGCTACATCCACCAGCAGTCGCCCCGTGCCAGCCAGCCGTTCGTTGCGATCAACTGTGCCGCCATACCGGACAACATGCTCGAAGCCACGCTGTTCGGCCACGAGAAGGGGGCCTTCACCGGGGCGGTCGCTGCGCAGCCTGGCAAGTTCGAGCAGGCCAACGGTGGCACCTTGCTGCTGGACGAGATCTCTGAAATGCCATTGGCCTTGCAGGCCAAGTTGCTGCGGGTGCTGCAGGAGCGTGAGGTCGAGCGGGTAGGGGGGCGCAAGCCCATCGCGCTGGATATCCGCGTGGTGGCCACCACCAACCGGGACCTGGCGGGCGAGGTGGCTGCCGGTCGTTTTCGCGAGGACCTGTTCTACCGGCTGTCCGTGTTTCCGCTGGCCTGGCGACCCCTGCGCGAGCGGCCGGGCGACATCGTTCAATTGGCCGAGCGCTTGCTGGCACGTCACGTTGCCAAGATGCAGCATGCGCCGGTGCGCCTGTCCGCCGACGCGCAGGCCTGCCTGCAAGCCTGGACCTGGCCTGGCAACGTACGTGAGCTGGACAACGCATTGCAGCGCGCTCTGATTCTGCAGCAAGGCGGCGTGATCGAGGCGGCGGATTTTTGTCTTGATGGCGCCATTCCCTTGTCAGGTGGCACTGTGCCATTATCTGGGCAGCGTGAACAGTCCGTCGAGCAGGGCGACGACAAGCGACGTCACGAGTACCAGCAGATCATCGACACCTTGCGGGCCGAGCGGGGCCGGCGCAAGGAAGCGGCCGAGCGTCTGGGCATCAGCCCGCGCACGCTGCGCTATAAGCTTGCCCAGATGCGCGACGCCGGTTTCGACGTCGAAGCCAGCCTGTTTGGCGAGTGAGACGGTCCCGTTTTAGCCTGCGGACGTCCTCTCGAGCCTGTGCAATGCAGCCCGCTTTTAGCCAGTGCTCGCCAGGCGGGACTGATCTTCACGGTGCCTCGTAGCCTGATATCCGCGGTTTTTCCCCGATGCATCCACCCTTTTTCAAGGCTGGCACCTTTGTTGCTTTACGAAGGCTATCCGCCGCATGACTGTCAAAAATATGCGGCCGCCGGAGAGAGAAGCCCATGACCCAAGGTGTTGAATTCAATCGTCTGATGCTGGACATGCGCGCCATGCAGGCCGATGCCATGTCGCTGCCGAAAGTATCAGCCGCCCCTGAGCTGGCCCCAGGGCAAAGTACCTTTGCCGATATGCTGGGCCAGGCCATCGGCAAGGTGAATGACACCCAGCAGGCCTCTTCGCAGCTGGCGAACGCCTTCGAAATCGGCAAGACCGGGGTCGATCTCACCGACGTGATGATTGCTTCGCAGAAAGCCAGCGTTTCGATGCAGGCCTTGACCCAGGTACGCAACAAGCTCGTTCAGGCGTACCAGGACATCATGCAAATGCCGGTTTGAGGGCAGACGTAGACCATGGCTGAAGCAGTCGTCGACAACGCGCCCGCCAAGGGCGGCGCGCCAGCGCCCAAGGCCCCCCTGGTGCGCCTGGCGTTCCTGGAAAACATTGCGCAGATGCCCATGCTGCGTCAGATCGGCCTGATGGTCGGCCTGGCGGCCAGCGTGGCGATCGGCTTTGCCGTGGTGCTGTGGTCGCAGCAGCCGGACTACCGTCCGCTGTACCCGAGCCTGTCGGGCATGGACACCAAGCAGGTCATGGACACCCTGGCGGCGGCCGACATTGCCTACAACGTGGAACCCAATTCCGGGGCCCTGCTGGTCAAGGCTGACGATATCTCCCGCGCGCGCCTGAAGCTGGCGGCAGCGGGCGTGGCGCCTACCGACGGCAACGTCGGTTTCGAGCTGCTCGACAAGGAGCAGGGCCTGGGCACCAGTCAGTTCATGGAAGCCACGCGCTACCGTCGCAGCCTGGAAGGTGAACTGGCGCGCACCGTGTCGAGCCTGAACAACGTCAAGGGTGCCCGCGTGCACCTGGCCATTCCCAAAAGCTCGGTGTTCGTGCGCGACGAGCGTCGGCCCAGCGCGTCGGTATTGGTCGAGCTTTATCCAGGTCGTGCGCTTGAGCCTGGTCAGGTGATGGCCATCGTCAACCTGGTTGCCACCAGTGTGCCGGAGCTGGACAAGTCCCAGGTCACCGTGGTCGACCAGAAAGGCAACCTGCTGTCCGAACAGATCCAGGATTCTGCCCTGACCCAGGCCGGCAAGCAGTTCGACTACAGTCGCCGGATGGAAAGCATGCTGACCCAGCGCGTGCACAACATCCTGCAACCGGTGCTGGGCAACGACCGTTACAAGGCCGAAGTGTCCGCCGACCTGGACTTCAGTGCGGTCGAGTCCACCTCCGAGCAGTTCAACCCGGACCAACCGGCGCTGCGCAGTGAGCAGTCGGTCGACGAGCAGCGCGCCAGCAGCCAGGGCCCGCAAGGTGTGCCGGGCGCGCTGAGCAACCAGCCGCCGGGTGCTGCTTCGGCACCACAGACCACGGGTGGCACCGCGGGTGCAGCAGGCGCCATTCAGCCTGGCCAGCCCTTGGTCGATGCCAATGGCCAGCAGATCATGGACCCGGCCACTGGCCAGCCGATGCTCGCGCCGTATCCGTCGGATAAACGCCAGCAGAGCACCAAGAACTTCGAGCTTGACCGCTCCATCAGCCACACTCGCCAGCAGCAGGGGCGCATGACACGCCTGTCCGTGGCGGTCGTGGTGGACGATCAGGTCAAGGTGGACGCCGCCACCGGGGAGACCACCCATGTGCCGTGGGCTGCCGAAGACCTCACGCGCTTCACCCGGCTGGTCCAGGACGCCGTTGGCTTCGATGCCAGCCGGGGCGACAGCGTGACCGTGATCAACGTGCCGTTTGCGCCAGACCGTGGCGAAGAGATTGCCGATATCGCGTTCTACCAGCAGCCCTGGTTCTGGGATATCGTCAAGCAAGTGCTGGGTGTGCTGTTCATCCTGGTGCTGGTGTTCGGTGTATTGCGTCCTGTGCTCAACAACCTGACAGGGGGTGGCAAGCAGCCTGCCCTGGAAAACGACATGGAGCTGGGCGGCATGATCGGTCTGGATGGCGAACTGGCCAACGACCGCGTCAGCCTGGGTGGCCCGACAAGCATTCTGCTGCCTAGCCCGACCGAGGGTTACGAGGCACAGCTCAACGCAATCAAAGGCCTTGTGGCCGAAGACCCGGGCCGTGTGGCCCAGGTCGTGAAAGACTGGATCAACGCCGATGAGTGATAACCGAGCCGTTACCGCCAAGCTGAGCCGCGTCGACAAGGCAGCCATCCTGCTGCTCTCGCTGGGTGAAACCGATGCCGCGCAGGTACTGCGCCACATGGGGCCCAAGGAAGTGCAGCGCGTGGGCGTGGCCATGGCGCAGATGGGCAACGTGCACCGTGACCAGGTCGAACAGGTGATGAGCGAGTTCGTCGAGGTGGTTGGCGATCAGACCAGCCTGGGCGTGGGCTCCGATGCGTACATTCGCAAGATGCTCAACCAGGCACTGGGCGAGGACAAGGCCAACGGCTTGGTCGACCGCATCCTGCTCGGTGGCAACACCAGTGGCCTGGACAGCCTCAAGTGGATGGAACCACGCGCCGTGGCCGACGTGATCCGCTACGAGCACCCGCAGATCCAGGCCATTGTCGTGGCTTACCTGGACCCTGATCAGGCCGGTGAGGTGCTGAGCAACTTCGACCACAAGGTTCGGCTGGACATCGTATTGCGCGTCTCATCGCTCAATACCGTGCAACCTGCTGCCCTCAAGGAGCTGAACCAGATTCTGGAGAAGCAGTTCTCCGGCAATTCCAACGCCGCGCGCACCACCCTGGGTGGCATCAAGCGTGCCGCTGACATCATGAACTTCCTCGACAGCTCGGTGGAAGGCGCCCTGATGGATTCGATCCGTGAAATCGACAGCGACCTGTCCGAGCAGATCGAAGATCTGATGTTCGTCTTCAACAACCTGGCCGATGTGGATGACCGGGGTATCCAGGCGTTGCTGCGCGAAGTGTCCTCCGACGTGCTGGTGGTGTCGCTCAAGGGCGCGGACGAGCGGGTCAAGGACAAGGTCTTCAAGAACATGTCCAAGCGGGCCTCGGAACTGCTGCGCGACGACCTCGAGGCCAAGGGGCCGGTCCGTGTCAGCGATGTCGAGACGGCCCAGAAGGAAATCCTCACCATCGCCCGTCGCATGGCCGAAGCCGGCGAAATCGTGCTCGGTGGCAAAGGTGCCGAGGAAATGATCTAAGCGGCGAGCCGCCAATGGGTCCGCGCAAGGCGATTGCGTCGTGCACGCAATCTGCCTTAGCGTGCAGTCTTCGACAGGCGGCATGGCGCCTGGCACCCTGACAGACAGGTTTTTGAATGTCGACCAAAGAACACCACCCCAGTGACCTGATCCGGGCCCGCGACCTTGAGGGCGTGGATGTCTGGACATTGCCCAGCTTCGACCCCCAGCCCGCGCCCGAGCCTGAGCCCGAACCGGTCGAGGTGGAGGAAGAAGTCGAGGAAGTGCCACTGGAGGAAGTCCATCCGCTGACCCTCGAAGAGCTGGAAGCCATTCGCCAGGAAGCCTATAACGAAGGCTTCGCCACAGGTGAGCGTGATGGTTTTCACAGCACCCAGCTCAAAGTGCGCCAAGAGGCCGACGAGGCCCTGAAGGCCAAGCTGGCCAGCCTGGAAAAGCTGATGACCCATTTGATGGAGCCTATCGCCGAGCAGGACACCCAGATCGAGAGAACCCTGGTGCACCTGGTGTCGCACATGGCGCGCCAGGTGATCGGCCGGGAACTCACGAGCGATTCCAGCCAGATCACCCAGGTGCTGCGCGAAGCCCTCAAGCGCCTGCCCATGGGTGCCGACAACATCCGTATCCACTTGAACCCGCAGGATTTCGAACTGGCCAAGGCCTTGCGCGAGCGCCACGAAGAACAATGGCGCCTGCTCGAAGACAGCACCCTGCTTCCCGGTGGCTGCCGTATCGAGACCGCCCATAGCCGTATCGATGCGACCATGGAAACCCGCATCGAGAAGACCGTCGCGCAGTTGTTCGACCAGATGCATGATCATGCGCTGCACCCGGCAGCGCCGGATGTGAGTGTTGACCTGGACGCGCCGGTGGAGAACCCCGATGCGCCTTGACCGTACCAGCTTCGCCAAGCGCCTGGGCAGCTATGCCGAGGCCATTGAGGTGCCGGCGCAACCGGTGGTCGAGGGGCGACTGCTGCGCATGGTGGGCCTGACCCTGGAAGCCGAGGGGCTCAGGGCGGCTGTGGGTAGCCGCTGCCTGGTGGTCAACGACGACAGCTACCACCCGGTACAGGTCGAGGCGGAGGTGATGGGGTTCTCCGGGTCGAAGGTGTTCCTCATGCCGGTTGGCAGCATTGTCGGCATCGCCCCCGGTGCCCGCGTGGTGCCGCTCGACGACGGTGGTCGGCTGCCCATGGGCATGAGCATGCTGGGGCGGGTGCTGGACGGCGCGGGCCGCGCGCTGGACGGCAAGGGCGGCATGAAGGCCGAGGACTGGGTGCCGATGGACGGGCCGGTAATCAACCCGCTCAACCGCGACCCGATCAGCAAGCCGCTGGACGTGGGCATTCGCAGTATCAACGGCCTGCTCACCGTCGGACGCGGCCAGCGCCTGGGCCTGTTCGCCGGTACCGGTGTGGGCAAGTCGGTGCTGCTAGGCATGATGACCCGCTTCACCGAAGCCGAAATCATCGTGGTCGGCCTGATTGGCGAACGGGGCCGCGAAGTGAAGGAATTCATCGAGCACATTCTCGGCGAGGAGGGGCTCAAGCGTTCTGTGGTGGTGGCTTCACCCGCGGACGATGCGCCCCTGATGCGCTTGCGGGCGGCCATGTACTGCACCCGTATTGCCGAATACTTTCGCGACAAGGGCAAGAACGTGCTGCTGTTGATGGATTCGCTGACCCGCTTTGCCCAGGCGCAGCGGGAAATTGCCCTGGCCATCGGTGAGCCGCCCGCCACGCGCGGCTATCCGCCTTCGGTGTTCGCCAAGCTGCCCAAGCTGGTGGAGCGAGCTGGCAATGGTGAGCCGGGTGGCGGCTCGATCACGGCGTTTTATACGGTACTGTCCGAGGGGGACGATCAGCAGGACCCGATCGCCGACTCGGCGCGGGGGGTGCTGGACGGCCACTTCGTGCTGTCGCGACGGCTGGCCGAGGAGGGCCATTACCCGGCAATCGACATCGAAGCGTCCATCAGCCGGGTGATGCCCCAGGTGGTCGATGCTGACCACCTTCGCCAGGCGCAGAAATTCAAGCAGCTCTGGTCTCGGCTGTCCCAGAGCCGCGACCTGATCAGCGTGGGTGCCTACGTGGCGGGCGGGGACCCCGAGACCGACCTTGCCATCGCGCTGCAGGCCAGGCTGGTGGAATTTCTGCGTCAAGGGCTGCGTGAAAACGTGAGCATGGCGCAAAGCCGCGACCAACTGGGGGCGATCTTCACGCCCCCGGCGGGCTGATAGGCCATGGCACTGCCCGGACGTGCGGCGCGCCTGGCTCCCGTGGTGGACATGGCCGAGGAAGCCGAGCGCAAGGCGGCCCAGCGTCTGGGCCATTTCCAGCAGCAGGTGGTCACGGCCCAGGCCAAGCTGACGGAACTGGAGCGCTTTCGCGAGGATTATCAACAGCAGTGGCTCAACCGGGGCGGCCAGGGTGTCGACGGGAACTGGCTGGTCAACTACCAGCGCTTTCTCGGCCAGTTGGAAACGGCCATGACCCAACAGCGCCAGAGCCTCACCTGGCACCAGAACAACCTCGCCAACGCCCGCGACACCTGGCAGCAGGCGTATGCGCGGGTAGAGGGCCTGCGCAAGCTGGTGCAACGCTATATGGACGAGGCTCGGCGCGCCGAGGACAAGCGCGAGCAGCGCCTGCTCGACGAATTGTCCCAGCGGCTGCCGCGGCAGGGGCCGCTGTAGCGGGTAAGCCTTTGGGCCGCTGTGCGGCCCATCGCGGGACTAGGCCGCTCTTACAAGGCCCTGTGAACCTACTGACCCAGGCGATACGCGGTCAGGGTAGGAGCGGCCTAGCGCCGCGATGGGCCGCACGGCGGCCCCAGCGATCTATGCTGAGCGCCTAAGATCCGCGGGGGCTAAGCACCCAACACGGCCCTGCGCCATGCCTGTCAATCTACACCACTTCCCTCACCCGCTTGCCCCCTCGCGCCATGACTGCTACACCTTCATGGAGCCGCATCCGCCATCATCGAAGGAATCGCTAGCATGGCAGTGGAAACCGATGTCTCGCAGGACGGTAAAAAGCTGACGATCAAGATCAAGGGACGTTTCGATTTCGGCAAGCACCAGGCCTTTCGCGAGGCCTACGAACGCCAGCCAAGCCGCCCTGACGCGGTCATCGTCGACTTGCAGGAGGTGACCTACCTCGACAGCTCGGCATTGGGCATGCTCCTGCTGTTGCGCGATCATGTCGGCGGGGACGCGGCGGATGTGCGGGTCGTCCATGCCAATTGCGATGTACGCAAGATCCTCGCCATCTCCAATTTCGACAAGCTCTTCGACATCAGTTGAGCGCGCCGATGGCTGATGAGCTTGGGTTGACCGTGCTGGTGGCTGAAGATGGCGCGGCCGATCGTCTGCTGTTGGCACAGATCGTCAGGCGCCAAGGGCATCAAGTGTTCACGGTGGAAAATGGCCAGCAAGCCGTGGACGTGTTCAAGGCACAACGCCCACAGCTGGTGCTGCTCGATGCGCTGATGCCGGTCATGGACGGCTTCGAGGCGGCGCGGCAGATCAAGGCCTTGGCTGGCGAAGCCCTGGTGCCCATCATTTTTCTCACGGCACTCAACGAAGAGCAGGCCCTGGTGCGGTGCTTGGAAGCCGGTGGTGATGATTTTCTGCCCAAGCCCTACAGCGCAGTCATTCTGGCAGCCAAGATTCGGGCCATGGACCGGCTGAGGCGGCTCCAGGCCACAGTGCTGGACCAGCGCGACCAGATAGCACGGCACCACCACCACTTGCTCAATGAACAGCGGGTGGCCAAAGCCGTGTTCGACAAGGTTGCCCATTCCGGCTGTCTGGATGCACCGAACATCCGCTTTTTACAATCGCCGTACGCGCTGTTCAACGGCGACCTGATGCTGGCCGCGCTCACGCCGTCCGGGGACATGCGCGTGCTGCTGGGGGATTTCACCGGGCACGGGCTGCCGGCTGCCGTGGGAGCCATGCCATTGGCTGAAGTGTTCTACGGCATGACGGCCAAGGGTTATGGCATGGCGCAAGTTTTGCGAGAGATGAATGCCAAGCTCAAGCGCATCCTGCCTGGCGACATGTTCTGCTGCGCACTGCTGGTCAACCTGAGCATGCAGCGCGGCGCAGTGGAGGTGTGGAATGGTGGCATGCCTGATGGCTTCGTGCTGGCTGCTGAGGGCCAGGTGTTGTCTGCGTTGAGTTCCCGGCACTTGCCGCTGGGGGTTCTGAGTGCCGAGCAATTCGACGACCAGACCGAAGTCTGGCCGCTGGCGCCGGGCGAGCGCCTGCTGTTGATGTCCGATGGGGTGCTGGAAACCGCCGACGATCAGGAGCGTTTGTTCGGGGAGCAACGCCTGCGGGCAGTACTGGCAGACAATCGCGATCCCGCGCTGTTGTTCGACGAGCTGCTCGACGCGCTGCAACGCTTCGGTGGGCCGGCGCGTGACGATGTCAGCTTGTGTGAGATACGCATGCTGGGTGCGCAGTTGCCGCAGCCCATGCCGGTGTTGCCTCCGGACCTGGGCCGCTGTAGCGCCATGGACTGGTCGCTCAGTTTCGATGTGAGGGGCGAAAGTCTGCGCCGTTTCAACCCGGTGCCCTACCTGGTGCAGTTGTTGCAGGAAATACACGACCTGCGTTCATCGGCCGGCACTCTCTACAGTGTGCTGAGCGAACTGTATTCCAATGCGCTTGAACATGGCGTGCTGGGGCTGGACGCTCGGCTCAAATGCGACGCGCCAGGCTTTGCCGATTACTATCAGGAGCGAGCCAGGCGCTTGCAGGTGATCGAGGAAGGTTACGTGCGCATCGATCTTGCAGTTGAACCGCTTGCCGCTGGTGGGCGTCTGAAAGTGGAGGTCAGGGACAGCGGCGATGGGTTCGACGTGCAGCAGGTGCTTGCGCAGCCGTTGCCAGAGCGAGGCCTCAGTGGCCGAGGACTGGCATTGGTCAGGCGCCTGTCTACGGTGGCGCGCTGGACAGAGGGCGGGCGCTGTGCGCACGTTGAGTTCATCTGGTGAGTCCGCGTCGGGCTCTGCCATAATCTGACTTGATCAAGGAGCGAACAAGTGGCTGACATGCATATCGACCACAAGGTACTCAGTGACCTGCGTGAAATCATGGAAGACGGCTATCTGCAGCTAGTGCAGACCTTCCTGGACGATTCTGAAAGGCGCCTTGGCCAACTTCACGCTGCCCGCAGCGCAGTTGAACTCGGCGCCGCCGCCCACAGTTTCAAAGGTAGCAGCAGCAACATGGGTGCCGTTGCGTTGGCAACCCTTTGCCAGGAACTCGAGGACAAGGCCCGCCATCCTCCGCTGCTGGGGATCGAAGACCTCATCAGCCGTATTGATGTGGAGTTTGCCGAAGTGCAGCGCTTCTACCGGGCCGAACATCGTCGTATATCGGCCGGTTAGCCCATGCGCTTACCGCCTCTGTATTAGTTGGCGCGAGTTTTGCTGAGTAATACCCGTGATCATTTTGTTTATGGCGCGGAGACTGCTCAATGCCTGTTGCATCCAACCCTTTGCTGCAAGCCAACATCAAGGCCGACGCATCCCGCTCTGCTAGCGCCACAGCCGGCAAACCCCAGCAGACACTGGGCGAGCAGGGCGATGGCTTCGGTCAGGTGATGGCCAAGCAGGGGCGTGACAAGGTTGCCGGTGCTGCAGACAAGCCTGCTGCGAGCAAGGCCGCTGACAAGGCTGAGGGGACCTCAAGCGGCAAAAGCAAGCCCGTTGACAAGCGCGCCGTTGCCGATGACGGCAATGGCTCGCCAACCGAGCAAGCTAGCCAGGCCGATACCGGCATGCGCGATGCCAGCCTGGTTGCCGGGCAGGTCACTGACGCGCAGCCTGGCGCCCAGTTGATCCAGGCCCAGGCCGAGGCAGTAGCGCCTGTCTTGCAGGCTGCCAATGACCAGCCGCCTTCCGAAAAAGCGCCTGACTTCGACCCTGCTGCCGATGCCCTGGCGAACCTGCCTACCCTGCGCCTGGCGCTGGAGCACAGTGCCCAGGCCAAGGGGGCCACCTCGGCCCATGCCGTAGACCCTGGCCAGCAGCAGGCTCAAGCTGCATCCGTCAATACCTTGGCGCAGGCGGGTCAGGTGGCCGAGGAAGCCTCCACCGACACCGGTGAAAAGGCCTTCGGCGCATTGCTCGAAGAAGGGTTGAAAGACACCAAGGGCGCCAGCAGCGATACCCGTATCGATGACTTCGCCAGCCGCCTGGCCAACCTCACCCAGGCCGCAACGGCCAAGACGGCCAACGCGGTGCCGGTGAACCCCAACCCGTTGCAGCAGCCGTTGTCGATGAACCAGAACGCGTGGACCGAGGGGCTGGTGAACCGGGTCATGTACCTGTCCAGCCAGAACCTCAAGTCGGCCGATATACAGCTCGAGCCTGCCGAGCTGGGGCGCTTGAACATCCGCGTCAACGTCGCCGCCGACCAGGCCACCCAGGTGACCTTCATCAGCGGCCACGTCGGTGTGCGCGATACGCTGGACAGCCAGGTGCACCGGCTGCGCGAACTCTTTGCCCAGCAGGGCCTGGCCCAGCCGGATGTCAATGTGGCCGACCAGTCGCGTGGTCAGCAGCAACACGGGCAGGCGGCGCAGGGGCAGGGGGGTAGTAGCCTGTCCGGCGTTGCTGCGCGGGCGGGTGAGGGTTCGGTCGACGCTGCCGAGCGGGAACGGCCTGCGGAGCAGCAGGTGGTGATCGGGGACAGCGCTGTGGATTATTACGCCTGAGGCGCATGTAGGGGCAGGGGCTACTAAACGGCCCCCCTGTTTTTGTTCGTACGGCACTGCTGTAAGTCGCGGTATGCCTTGACGCTCGCGTATTTGGCATAACACTTGCTCACCCCAAGCCATCTTCCCAGTTACTCCCGATGGATGACGGAATATTGGCATGGCGAATACCGAAGCAGTCAAAGACCCTGCCCCAAAAGGCAAACTCAAACTGATCCTCCTGGCCGTGGGTGGCCTGCTGGTGGCCGTGGGCATTTCCGTGGGCGCCACGTGGTTCATCATGCACAAGAGCGAGCCCGCCCCTGCTGAACAGGAAGGCGCCAGCACCACCAAGCCAGCGGCCATCTACGAAGCGCTTACGCCCGCGTTCGTGGTGAACTTCAACCAGAATGGTCGCCAGCGCTACATGCAGGTCAGCATCACCTTGCAGGGGCGCAATCAGGCTGACCTCGATGCCCTTAAAGTGCACATGCCGGTCATACGTAACAACCTGGTGATGATGTTCTCCGGGGTCGGCTTCGAGACCCTGGCCAGCAGCTCGGTCGGCCAGGAAATGCTGCGCCAGAAAGCGACCGTCGTGGTGCAGGAAGTTGCCCAGAAAGAAGTCGGCAAGCCTGTGATTGACCAGTTGCTGTTCACCAATTTCGTATTGCAGTAGGAGCACGCAATGGCCGTACAGGACCTGCTGTCCCAGGATGAGATCGATGCCCTGCTGCATGGCGTCGACGATGGCCTGGTGCAGACTGAAAGTGTATCCGAGCCCGGCAGTATCAAAAGCTATGACCTGACCAGTCAGGACCGTATTGTCCGGGGCCGCATGCCGACCTTGGAGATGATCAACGAGCGATTTGCCCGTTACACCCGCATCAGCATGTTCAACTTGCTGCGCCGCTCGGCCGATGTGGCCGTGGGCGGCGTGCAGGTGATGAAGTTCGGTGAGTACGTGCATTCGCTGTACGTGCCCACCAGCCTCAACCTGGTCAAGATCAAGCCGCTGCGCGGCACCTCGCTGTTCATCCTCGACGCCAAGCTGGTGTTCAAGCTGGTGGACAACTTTTTCGGCGGGGACGGCCGGCACGCCAAGATCGAAGGCCGCGAGTTCACCCCGACCGAGTTGCGCGTAGTGCGCATGGTGCTGGATCAGTGCTTCATCGACCTGAAGGAAGCCTGGCAGGCGATTATGGAGGTGAACTTCGAGTACATGAACTCCGAGGTCAACCCGGCCATGGCCAACATCGTCGGCCCCAGCGAGGCGGTGGTGGTGTCCACGTTCCATATCGAGCTCGACGGCGGCGGGGGCGACCTGCACGTGACCATGCCGTACTCGATGATCGAGCCGGTACGTGAAATGCTCGACGCCGGCTTCCAGTCCGACCTGGACGACCAGGACGAACGCTGGGTCAAGGCGCTGCGTGAGGACGTGCTTGATGTTGCCGTGCCGGTAACGGCCACGGTAGCCAGGCGTCAGCTCAAACTGCGGGATATCCTGCACATGCAGCCCGGGGACGTCATCCCGGTCGAGCTGCCCGAGCACCTTGTGCTGCGCGCCAACGGCGTGCCGGCATTCAAGGCGCGCCTGGGCTCGCACAAGGGCAACCTGGCGCTGCAGATCATCGACCCGGTCGAACGCCGCTGATGGCGGCCGCTCCCAACGAATTGAATGCCTGTCGAGGAAATCATGGCTAACGAAAACGAGATCACCTCTCCAGAGGACCAGGCGCTCGCCGATGAGTGGGCTGCTGCGCTGGAAGAAACCGGTGCGGCCGGCCAGGCCGACATCGATGCGCTGCTGGGCGATACCAGCCAGAATCAGGGGCCCGGTCGCTTGCCGATGGAAGAGTTCGCCAGCTCGCCCAAGCCCAATGCCAATGTCAGCCTCGAAGGCCCGAACCTGGATGTGATTCTCGACATCCCGGTGAGCATCTCGATGGAAGTGGGCAGCACCGAAATCAACATCCGCAACCTGCTGCAGCTCAACCAGGGTTCGGTGATCGAGCTGGACCGCCTGGCAGGCGAGCCCCTGGATGTGCTGGTCAATGGCACGCTGATCGCCCATGGCGAAGTGGTGGTGGTCAACGAGAAGTTCGGCATCCGCCTGACGGACGTGATCAGCCCCAGCGAACGCATCAAGAAGCTGCGTTGATGAAGGCCAGGGTGCGCGTCATCGCAGCGGCGGCCGCGGCACTGGCCAGCCAGGTATGCCTGGCCGCCGCCACGCCTGCCGCGACACCGGCCAACCCGCCAGGAAGCCTGGGCGGGCAACTGGCCCAGATGGTCTTCGGCCTGCTGCTGGTGGTCGGGCTGATCTTCCTGCTCGCCTGGCTGCTGCGCCGGATGCAAGGCTCGGCGGTCAAGGGCAGTCAGGTGATCGACATCATCGGCAGCCGCGCCATCGGGCCGCGTGATCGGCTGCTATTGGTGCAGGTGGGCAAGGAACAGATCCTCATTGGTCATACACCCGGGAGCATCGAAGCGTTGCACGTGCTGGCCGAGCCTGTGGATGTACCTCAGGGGGCTCGCCAGGCGACGCCTGAGTTCGCCCAGCGGCTAATGGAACTGATGGGCAAGGACCCTAAGGACAAGACCCGATGAGCGCAGCGCTGCGACTGTTGTTCACCCTGGCGCTGCTGTTGGCGGCGCCGTTGGCACTGGCTGCCGACCCGCTGTCGATTCCAGCCATCACCCTGTCCAACGGTACCGATGGGCAGCAGGAGTATTCGGTCAGCCTGCAGATCCTGTTGATCATGACGGCGCTGAGCTTCATTCCAGCGTTCGTCATCCTGATGACCAGCTTCACCCGGATCATCATCGTATTTTCCATCCTGCGCCAGGCGCTGGGGCTGCAGCAGACGCCGTCGAACCAGATTCTGACCGGCATGGCGCTGTTCCTGACCCTGTTCATCATGGCGCCGGTGTTCGACCGCATCAACCAGACGGCCTTGCAGCCTTACCTGAACGAGCAGTTGACCGCCCAGCAGGCCATCGACCGTGCGCAGGGCCCGCTCAAGGACTTCATGCTGGCCCAGACTCGGCAGAGCGATCTGGACCTGTTCATGCGCCTGTCCAAGCGCACCGACATCGCCAGCCCCGACCAGGTGCCGCTGAGTATCCTGGTGCCGTCCTTCGTCACCTCGGAGCTCAAGACGGCCTTTCAGATCGGCTTCATGATCTTCATTCCGTTTCTGATCATCGACATGGTGGTGGCCAGCGTGCTCATGGCCATGGGCATGATGATGCTGTCGCCGCTGATCATCTCGTTGCCGTTCAAGATCATGCTGTTCGTGCTGGTCGATGGCTGGGCCTTGATCATGGGCACGCTGGCCAGCAGTTTCGGTGGTGTGTGACTTTGCCTGGGAGGGCCGTGCATGACGCCTGAAGTAGCCGTCGACCTGTTCCGCGACGCCCTGTGGCTGACCACGCTGATGGTCGCCGTGCTGGTGGTCCCCAGCCTGCTGGTGGGCCTGATCGTGGCCATGTTCCAGGCCGCCACCCAGATCAACGAGCAGACCCTGAGCTTTCTGCCGCGCCTGCTGGTGATGCTGATCACGCTGATCGTGGCCGGGCCGTGGCTGGTGCAGAAGTTCATGGAGTACATCACTACCCTGTACACCAACATCCCCCAGCTCATCGGTTGATGCGCCGATGCTTGAGCTGACCGACACGCAAATCGGCACCTGGGTGGCCACCTTCATCCTGCCGCTGTTCAGGGTGACGGCGGTGCTGATGACCATGCCCATCTTCGGCACGCGCATGTTGCCGGCGCGGGTGCGCCTGTACGTTGCCGTGGCGATCACGGTGGTCATTGTGCCGGCGCTCCCGCCACTGCCGCCGTTCGATCCGTTGAGCCTCAAAGGGGCGCTGCTGTGTGCCGAGCAGATCATCGTCGGCACTATGTTCGGTCTGGCGTTGCAGTTGCTGTTCCAGGCCTTCGTGATCGCCGGGCAGATCGTGGCGGTACAGATGGGGATGGCATTCGCCTCGATGGTCGACCCTGGCAACGGGGTTAACGTCACGGTGATCAGTCAGTTCATGACCATGCTGGTGAGCGTGCTGTTTCTGCTGATGAACGGCCATCTGGTGGTGTTCGAAGTGTTGACCGAGAGCTTTACCACGCTCCCGGTGGGCAATGCCCTGGTGGTCACTCATTTTTGGGAGTTGGTGGGGCGCATGGCTTGGGTGTTCGGCGCCGGGCTGATATTGATCCTGCCGGTGATCGCAGCCTTGTTGGTCGTCAATATTGCCTTTGGCGTGATGACCCGTGCAGCGCCGCAGTTGAATATTTTTTCCATTGGTTTCCCGCTGACCTTGGTCATGGGCATGCTCATTTTCTGGATCGGCCTTGCCGATGTGTTGTCCCATTACCAGGCGTTGGCCAGCGAAACGCTGCTGTGGCTACGCGATTTGGCGAGGGCCGGTTGAATGGCGGAAAGCGAAAGCGGTCAGGACAAGACAGAGGAACCCACCGAGAAGCGCAAGCGCGATGCGCGGGAAAAAGGGGAGATCGCGCGCTCCAAGGAGCTGAACACTGTGTCGGTAACCCTGGCCGGTGCCGGTGGCGTGCTAGCCTTCGGCGGGTATCTGGCCGAGACCCTGCTGGAAATGATGCGCATGAACTTCAGCCTGACCCGCGAGATCATCGTCGATGAGCGTTCCATGGGGGCGTTCTTGCTCACCTCCGGTAAAATGGCCATCTGGGCCGTACAGCCGATTCTGATCCTTCTTTTCGTGATGTCTTTCGTTGCGCCGATCGTACTGGGCGGTTTCGTCTTCTCCGGCAGCTTGCTGCAACCTAAATTCAGCCGAATGAACCCGCTTTCTGGCATCAAGCGCATGTTCTCGATGCATGCCCTGACCGAGTTGCTCAAGGCGCTGGCCAAGTTCTTCGTGATCCTGGTGGTGGCCGTGGCGGTGCTCGCCAGCGACCGTCAAGCCCTGCTGTCAATCGCCAACGAACCGCTGGAGCAGGCGATCATCCACAGCTTGCAAGTGGTGGGGTGGAGCGCCCTGTGGATGTCGGCCGGGCTGTTGCTGATCGCCGCCGCCGACGCCCCGTTCCAGCTGTGGCAAACGCACAAGAAAATGAAGATGACCAAGCAGGAAGTGCGCGACGAGTACAAGGACAGCGAGGGCAAGCCCGAGGTCAAGCAGCGTATCCGCCAGTTGCAACGCGAGGTGTCGCAGCGGCGAATGATGGCGGCTGTGCCCCAGGCCGATGTGATCATCACCAACCCGACCCACTACGCCGTCGCCCTGCAGTACGATCCGGAGAACGGGAATTCGGCCCCCTTGCTGCTGGCCAAGGGCAGCGACTTCATGGCCTTGAAGATTCGCGAGATTGGCGCTGAGCACAACATCCAGATTCTTGAATCCGCCGCCCTGGCTCGGGCAATTTACTACTCCACCGAGGTGGAGCATGAAATTCCTGCCGGGCTGTACCTGGCGGTGGCCCAGGTGTTGGCGTACGTCTTTCAGATACGTCAGTACCACGCAGGGAAGGGCAAGCGGCCAGATCCGCTGAAGCCTGACTTGCCAATTCCACCCGATCTGCGCCGTGACAGCTGACATTGCGTAGCATGGTGAGTCCTTTTGCTGATACGCCTGCAAAAGGGGCGATACAAGCAATATAAATCCCCCACCAGACAAAGTTGGAAAGCTTCTTGCAATGGCAGCGCCAGTCGCCTGACAGGCGTCAAAGTTTTGCAAGAAGAGGACTCGCGGTGGATCGCACTCAGTTAATCAGCAACGCTCGCCATAACCTGGCCGGTCTCGGACGGGGCAACCTCGGCGTGCCGCTGTTGCTGCTGGTGATGCTGGCAATGATGATGTTGCCAATACCACCGTTCCTGCTCGATGTGTTCTTCACCTTCAACATCGCCTTGTCCATCGTGGTGCTGCTGGTCAGCGTGTATGCGCTGCGCCCGCTGGACTTCGCCGCATTCCCCACCATTTTGCTGGTGGCGACCTTGCTGCGGCTGGCGCTGAACGTGGCGTCCACCCGTGTGGTCATGCTGCATGGCCAGGAAGGCCACGGCGCCGCGGGCATGGTGATCCAGGCCTTCGGCGATGTGGTCATCGGTGGCAACTACGTGGTCGGTGCGGTGGTCTTCGCCATCCTCATGATCATCAACTTCGTGGTGGTGACCAAGGGTGCGGGGCGTATCTCCGAGGTCAGCGCACGCTTCACCCTCGATGCAATGCCGGGCAAGCAGATGGCCATCGACGCCGACCTGAACGCCGGCCTGATCGACCAGGCGCAAGCCAAGGCGCGCCGCAGCGAAGTCGCCCAGGAGGCTGAGTTCTACGGTTCGATGGACGGTGCCAGCAAGTTCGTGCGCGGTGACGCCATCGCTGGCCTGCTGATCCTGTTCATCAACCTGATCGGTGGCATGCTGATCGGTATGTTGCAGCATGGCATGAGCTTCGGCGACGCCGGCAAGGTGTATGCCCTGTTGACCATTGGTGACGGTCTGGTGGCGCAGCTGCCCTCGCTGCTGCTCTCCACCGCCGCAGCCATCATGGTCACCCGTGCCTCGGGCTCGGAGGACATGGGCAAGCTGATCAACCGTCAGATGTTCGACTCGCCCCGGGCCCTGGCCGTGTCCGGCGCCATCATGATCGTCATGGGGCTGGTGCCGGGCATGCCGCACCTGGCGTTCCTGAGCCTGGGCCTGATGGCGGGCGGCGGCGCCTACCTGGTATGGAAGAAACAGCAAAAGACCAAGGTACAGGCCCAGCAGGAAGCGCAGCGCCAGCAAGAGCTGCTGCCGTCCCCGCAGCGGGCGGCCGAAACCAAGGAGCTGGGCTGGGACGATGTCACCCCGATCGACATGATCGGCCTGGAGGTCGGTTATCGCTTGATCCCATTGGTCGATCGCAACCAGGGCGGGCAGCTACTGGCGCGGATCAAGGGCGTGCGCAAGAAGCTGTCCCAGGACTTGGGCTTTCTCATGCCCACCGTGCACATCCGCGACAATCTTGACCTGCAGCCCAGTGCCTATCGCCTGACGTTGATGGGGGTAATCCTGGCTGAAGCAGAGATCTATCCGGACCGCGAGCTTGCCATCAACCCCGGGCAGGTGTTCGGCAGCCTCAACGGCATCGCGGCCCGCGACCCGGCCTTTGGCCTGGAGGCTGTGTGGATCGACGTCGGTCAACGCTCGCAGGCGCAGTCGCTGGGCTATACGGTCGTAGACGCCAGTACGGTGGTAGCCACTCACCTCAACCAGATCCTGCAGAAGCATTGCCACGAGCTGATCGGTCACGAAGAAGTGCAGCAACTGTTGCAAGTCTTGTCCAAGGCGTCGCCTAAGCTGGCAGAAGAGTTGGTGCCGGGTGTCATTTCGCTGTCAGGCCTTCTCAAAGTCCTACAGGCTTTGTTGTCAGAACAGGTGCCAGTGCGCGATATTCGTAGCATTGCCGAATCCATCGCCAACAACGCGGCAAAGAGTCAAGATACCGCCGCTCTGGTCGCGGCTGTGCGCGTCGGATTGTGTCGCGCCATCGTGCAAAGCATTGTTGGCGTTGAGTCCGAGCTGCCTGTGATCACCTTGGAGCCCAGGTTGGAACAGATCTTGCTAAATAGTCTGCAGAGGGCCGGGCAAGGTCAGGAAGACGGAGTGCTTCTTGAACCAAGCATGGCCGAAAAGCTGCAGCGTTCACTGATCGAAGCCGCACAGCGCCAGGAGATGCAAGGCCAGCCGGCCATCCTCCTGGTGGCCGGCCCGATCCGCGCCATGCTGTCGCGTTTCGGTCGGCTGGCCGTACCGAATTTGCATGTGCTGGCGTATCAGGAAATACCGGACAACAAGCAAGTCACCATCGTTGCCACCGTGGGCCCTAATGGCTGAGGTAGTGGATAATGCAAGTTAAGCGATTCTTCGCCGCTGATATGCGTCAGGCCATGAAGCTGGTCCGCGATGAGCTGGGCGCTGATGCGGCCATCATCGGCAATCGCCGTATCGCAGGCGGCGTTGAACTGACCGCCGCGCTGGACTACAAGCTGTCCGCCCTGGCGCCTCGGGTACCGAACGTCGAACTCGAAGAAGAGCTGCGCAAGACCCACACGCGCATCGCCACGGCCAAGGCCGAGCTCGAACAGCGCCCGGACAGCAGTGACAGCAATCGCCAACTGTTCGCCGGTCAGTCGCTCACGGCGGCCGAGCCTTTGGTCGAGCCGCACGTTGACGCCCCGCAGCCGGCCACCACCGTAAGCAGCCAGGCCTCGGTGGACCCGCGCCTGTTCGATGCCATGCGCTCTGAGCTGTCCGGCTTGCGCGAGCTGCTGGAAGTGCAACTGGGGTCGCTGGCCTGGACCCAGTTGCAAGGTAGCAAGCCGCAGCAGGCCACGTTGTGGCGCCGGCTGCAGCGCATTGGCCTGTCTGGCCCCATCGCCCGTGAGTTGCTCGAGCTGACCAAGGACATCGAGGAGCCTCGCCACGCCTGGCGTATGCTGCTGGCGCACCTGGCGCGCATGATCCGTACGCCCGACGTGGAACCGATCGAGGACGGCGGTGTGATTGCCGTCGTCGGCCCGGCCGGCATGGGCAAGACCACCACCCTGGCCAAGCTCGCGGCGCGCTATGTGCTCAAGTACGGCGCCCACAACCTGGCGCTGGTGAGCATGGACAGTTTCCGTATCGGGGCGCAGGAGCAGCTCAAGACCCTGGGCCGAATCCTGAATGTGCCGGTGACCTATGTCGACCCCGGCCAGTCGTTGGCGGCGGCGCTCGAGCCTCTGCTGCGCAAGCGCGTGGTGCTGATCGATACGGCGGGCCTGCAAGCCAGCGACCCGGCGTTACGCATGCAGCTCGATACCCTGGCCGGTCGCGGCATCGCGGCGAAGAATTACCTGGTCCTGGCCACCACCAGCCAGAAGCAGGTGCTGACCGCGGCCTACCACAGCTACAAGCGCTGCGGGCTGGCCGGCTGCATCCTGACCAAACTCGACGAGTCGGCAAGCCTGGGCGATGTCCTGAGCCTTGCCATCAGTTTCCGACTGCCCGTGGCCTACCTTACCGATGGGCCGCGTATCCCGGACGATCTGCACCTGCCCCGTGGGCACCAGCTGGTCACCCGCGCGGTCAATGTGCAGCAGCAGGACGAGCCCAGCGAGGAGGCCATGGCCGACATGTTCGCTGATCTCTACCACAACCCACGGCGAGCGGGTTGAAAATGAAATGTGTGCAAGGTAGCTATGCCGAGGGAGACGCAGCATTGCCCTTCGTGTGGCCTGAGTCCCAGCGAGACAAGGTAAAGAACAGACATGGGTAGCATGCATCCCGTACAGGTAATCGCCGTGACCGGTGGCAAAGGTGGCGTCGGCAAGACAAATGTTTCAGTGAACCTGTCTCTTGCGCTGGCCGAGCTGGGCCGCAGGGTCATGCTGCTCGACGCCGACCTTGGGCTGGCCAATGTCGATGTGTTGCTGGGCCTTGCGCCCAAGCGCACGCTGGCAGATGTCATCGAAGGGCGTTGCGAACTGCGCGATGTGATGCTGCAGGGCCCAGGCGGTGTGCGCATCGTCCCGGCCGCTTCGGGCACCCAGAGCATGGTGCACCTTGCGCCTGCCCAGCATGCGGGCTTGATCCAGGCGTTCAGCGAAGTCGGTGACAACCTCGACGTGCTGGTGATCGATACCGCTGCCGGCATCGGTGATTCGGTGGTCAGCTTCGTGCGCGCGGCCCAGGAAGTGCTGCTGGTGGTCTGCGATGAGCCGACCTCGATCACCGACGCCTATGCGCTGATCAAGCTGCTTAACCGTGATTACGGCATGAACCGTTTCAGGGTGCTGGCCAATATGGCCCAGAGCCCTCAGGAAGGGCGCAATCTGTTCGCCAAGCTGACCAAGGTCACCGACCGCTTCCTGGATGTGGCGCTTCAGTACGTGGGCGCCGTGCCTTACGACGAGTGCGTGCGCAAGGCGGTCCAGAAGCAACGCGCCGTGTACGAAGCGTTCCCGCGCTCCAAATGCGCCCTGGCCTTCAAGGCCATCGCGCAGAAGGTCGACAGCTGGCCGCTGCCCGCCAACCCCCGTGGCCATCTGGAGTTCTTCGTCGAACGCCTGGTGCAGCCGACCAGTGCAGGTTCGATGTCATGAGCGCCAGCGGCTTCAAGATGTACAGCCGCGCCTCGAAAGACGCGCAGTATGAGCTGATCGAGCGTTATGCGCCGCTGGTCAAGCGCATTGCCTACCACCTGTTGGCGCGACTGCCGGCCAACGTGCAGGTCGAGGACCTGATCCAGGCGGGCATGATCGGTCTGCTCGAAGTCGCCAACAAGTATGACGCCAGCAAGGGCGCCAGTTTCGAGACCTATGCCGGCATCCGCATTCGCGGGGCCATGCTCGACGAGGTGCGCAAAGGCGATTGGGCGCCGCGCTCGGTGCACCGCAATACCCGCATGGTCAGCGATGCCATGCGTGCGGTCGAAGCCAAAACTGGCCGCGACGCTAAAGATCATGAAGTTGCTGCCGAACTCAAGTTGAGCCTCGATGATTATTACGGGATTCTCAATGACACACTGGGCAGCCGCCTGTTCAGCTTCGACGACCTGTTGCAGGACGGCGAGCACGAAGGCTTGCATGAGGATGGCGTCAGCGGCCAGGCCGAACCTGCCCGTGGGTTGGAGGAAGAGCGGTTCCAGGTCGCGTTGACCGAGGCCATCGCCAACCTGCCGGAGCGCGAGCGCCTGGTGCTGGCGCTGTATTACGACGAGGAACTGAACCTCAAGGAGATCGGTGAGGTCTTGGGGGTCAGCGAGTCGCGGGTCAGCCAGTTGCACAGCCAATGCGCCGCGCGCCTGCGCAGCCGCCTGGGGGAATGGCGGGCCCGTTGAGCCCGCCGTCGTCGTTGCCGTTTTCCACGTTGTACCGAATCGATTGAGTGCGCGCTCGGGGCCGAGCGCGTTTGAGACTGCTTGGAGGTCTAATTGGACAAGAACATGAAAATCCTCATCGTCGACGACTTTTCGACGATGAGGCGCATCATCAAGAACCTGCTGCGTGACCTGGGCTTCGCCAACACCGACGAAGCCGATGACGGCACGACGGCGCTGCCGATGCTCGAAAGTGGCCATTACGATTTCCTGGTAACCGACTGGAACATGCCAGGCATGTCCGGTATCGACCTGCTGCGCAAAGTCCGCGCCAGCGACAAGCTCAAGACCTTGCCGGTGTTGATGGTGACCGCTGAAGCCAAGCGCGACCAGATCATCGAGGCCGCCCAGGCAGGCGTGAATGGCTATGTGGTCAAGCCGTTCACCGCCCAGGTGCTCAAAGAAAAGATCGAGAAGATCTTCGAACGCGTCAACGGCTGAGTCACGTCAGGGGGCGCGCCATGAGTTCATCACACACGTCATTGGGCGAGTTCGAATCGACCCTCAAGAAGCATGCCCAGGAGTTGGTCGAAAGCCTGGAGCGCGGACGGTTCGGCGAGGCGGTGCAACTCATTCACGAGTTGAACCAGACCCGCGATCGGGGGCTGTACCAGGAAGTGGGCAAGCTGACCCGCGAACTGCACAGCGCCATCGTCAGTTTTCAGATCGACCCGACCATACCCCAGGCCGAGGAGGTGTCGCAGATTACCGACGCCACCGAACGCCTGTCCTATGTGGTCAAGCTCACCGAAGGGGCGGCGAACCGCACCATGGACCTGGTCGAGGAAAGCACGCCTGTGCTCAACGATCTGGCCAGCGAGGCCAAAGCGCTGAGTGCCGATTGGCAGCGCTTCATGCGCCGCGAAGTGAATGCCGCGGAGTTTCGCGACCTGGCCAAGCGCGTCGACGGTTTCCTGGCACACAGCGCTGAGGGTAACCGCAAGGTGGCCGGCCATCTCAACGACATCCTGCTGGCCCAGGATTACCAGGACCTGACCGGGCAGGTGATCAAGCGCGTCACGGCGTTGGTGACCGAGGTGGAAAGCAACCTGCTGAAATTGGTGATGATGGCCAGCCAGGTCGACCGCTTTGCGGGCATCCAGCATGACCAGGATCAATTGCGCGCAGAAAAAGATCGAGAAAAACATCCGACTCGGGGTGAAGGTCCGCAGATTCATGCCGATAAGCGTGAAGACGTCGTGTCCGGTCAGGACGATGTCGACGATCTGCTATCCAGCCTGGGTTTTTAAGGAGCACCTTTGATGAGCTTCGGCGCCGATGAAGAAATCCTTCAGGATTTCCTGGTAGAAGCCGGTGAAATACTTGAGCAATTGTCCGAGCAGCTGGTCGAGCTTGAAAGCCGCCCTGACGATGCCGACTTGCTCAATGCGATTTTTCGCGGTTTCCACACTGTAAAAGGGGGCGCCGGCTTCCTCCAGCTCAATGAGCTGGTGGAGTGCTGCCATATCGCCGAGAACGTGTTCGACGTGCTGCGCAAAGGTGAGCGCCGGGTCGATGCAGAGCTGATGGATGTGGTTCTCGAAGCACTGGATGCCGTCAACGGCATGTTTGCCCAAGTGCGTGAGCGCAGCGAAGTGACCCCGGCCACGCCAGAGCTGCTGGCAGCCCTGGCGCGTCTGGCAGAGCCTGGCAGCGCCGACGAGGCCCCAGCCCCGGCGGCGCCCGTGCCGGTTGAGCCCGCGGCTGTGCAGCAGGCACCGCAAGCGACCGAGGCGGACATCACTGACAGCGAATTCGAGCAGCTGCTCGATTCGCTCGACGCGGTCAAGGCCCAGGCCGCAGCGGCCGAGCAGATGCCTGCCGAGCCCGTCAGCGGCCAGGGTGACGACATCACCGATGCCGAATTCGAGTCGTTGCTCGACCAGTTGCATGGCAAAGGCCAGTTCAGTGCCGAAGTGACCGCCCAGCCGGTGGCTGCCGCGGCCGAGCCGGTCAGTGACGAAATCACCGACGCCGAGTTCGAGTCGCTGCTGGACCAGTTGCATGGCAAAGGCACGTTCCAGGCTGATGCCTTGCCCGCAGCCAAGGCTGCGACGCCTGTCGAGCCAGCGCCTGCCACCACGGGCGACGACATCAGCGAACAGGAGTTCGAAGCGTTGCTGGACCAGCTGCATGGCAAGGGCAAGTTCAATGGCGACGTGGCTGGCGTCGAAGCACCTGCCAGTGTTCAGGCTGCAGCCCCAGCCAAGGTCGAGGCGCCGGCAGTCAGCCGTCCTGCTGGCGCGGCGCCACCTGCTGCAGCGCCCAAGCCTGCTGCTGCCCCACGGGCGCCGGCGGCGAGCGCCGACAAGCACGCGGTCAGCGAAGCGGAAACGACCGTCAGGGTCGACACCGCGCGCCTGGACGAGATCATGAACATGGTCGGCGAACTGGTGCTGGTGCGTAACCGTCTGGTACGCCTGGGCCTGAACAGCGGCGATGAAGCCATGTCCAAGGCCGTGTCGAACCTCGATGTGGTCACCGCCGACTTGCAGACAGCGGTGATGAAAACGCGCATGCAGCCGATCAAGAAAGTGTTCGGCCGCTTCCCACGCCTGGTGCGTGACCTGGCGCGGCAGTTGAAGAAAGAGATCAACCTTGAACTGGTGGGCGAAGAAACCGACCTGGACAAGAACCTGGTCGAGGCGCTGGCCGACCCGCTGGTGCACTTGGTGCGCAATGCCGTGGACCATGGGGTGGAAACGCCCGATGAGCGCGAGGCTGCGGGCAAGGCGCGCACAGGGCGCGTCGTATTGTCTGCCGAGCAGGAGGGTGACCATATCCTGCTGTCGATTTCCGACGACGGCAAAGGTATGGACCCGAACGTGCTGCGTGTCAAGGCCGTGGAAAAGGGCCTGATGGACAAGGACGCCGCCGACCGTTTGAGCGAGTCGGACTGCTACAACCTGATCTTCGCCCCAGGCTTTTCCACCAAGACCGAGATTTCCGACGTCTCTGGGCGGGGCGTGGGCATGGACGTGGTCAAGACCAAGATTTCCCAGCTCAACGGCTCGATCAACATCTACTCGGCCAAGGGGCAGGGCTCGAAGATCGTCATCAAGGTCCCGCTGACCCTGGCGATCATGCCGACCTTGATGGTGATGCTGGGCAACCAGGCGTTCGCCTTCCCGCTGGTCAACGTCAACGAGATCTTCCACCTGGACTTGTCGCGCACCAACGTGGTCGATGGTCAGGAAGTGGTGATCGTACGGGACAAGGCGTTACCGCTGTTCTACCTCAAGCGCTGGCTGGTCCAGGGCCAGGTGCATGAAGAACAGCACGAAGGTCACGTGGTGATCTTGTCGGTCGGCACCCAGCGCATCGGCTTTGTCGTCGATCAACTGGTGGGCCAGGAAGAAGTGGTAATCAAGCCACTGGGCAAGATGTTGCAAGGCACCCCGGGCATGTCCGGGGCCACCATCACCGGCGACGGTCGCATTGCGCTGATTCTCGACGTCCCGAGCATGCTCAAGCGTTACGCCGCGCGGCGTATTTGATCTCGGTGGCGTCCCCCTGGCCGGGGGCGTCACCTAACGGAGTGTTTATGGCAGTCAAGGTCCTGGTGGTGGATGATTCCGGTTTCTTCCGCCGCCGCGTCTCGGAAATCCTCTCGGGGGACTCGACGATCCAGGTGGTGGGCACTGCAACCAACGGCAAGGAAGCGATCGACCAGGCGCTTGCGCTCAAGCCCGATGTGATCACCATGGACTACGAGATGCCCATGATGGATGGCATCACGGCGGTGCGGCACATCATGCAACGGTGCCCGACGCCTGTGCTGATGTTCTCGTCGCTCACCCATGAAGGTGCTCGGGTCACGCTCGATGCGCTCGATGCCGGGGCGGTAGACTACCTGCCGAAGAATTTCGAAGATATTTCGCGCAACCCCGAGAAGGTCAAGCAGATGCTGTGCGAGAAGGTGCATACCCTGTCGCGTAGCAACCGCCGCATGACCAGTTACGCCCGCCCGGCGCCCGCGCCCGCTGCGGCCTCCGCGCCGACGCCCACAACGGCCACGAGCGCTGCAGGGCCGGCCCCGGTACGAAGCGCCGCCGCGCCCGTCAGGCCAGCCGCTGCGCATTCACCAGCGCCCAAGCGCAAGCCGTACAAGTTGGTGGCCATCGGCACCTCGACTGGGGGGCCGGTGGCCTTGCAGCGGGTGCTGACGCAGTTGCCAGGCAATTTCCCGGCGCCGATCGTGCTCGTTCAGCACATGCCGGCAGCCTTCACCAAAGCCTTTGCAGAACGCCTGGACAAGCTGTGCCGCATCAGCGTCAAGGAAGCCGAAGATGGCGACATCCTGCGTCCCGGGCTTGCGCTGTTGGCGCCCGGCGGCAAGCAGATGATGATCGATGGCCGTGGCACCGTGAAGATTCTGCCCGGTGACGAGCGGCTCAACTACAAGCCCTGCGTGGATATCACCTTCGGCTCGGCAGCCAAGTCCTATGGCGACAAGGTCCTGTCCGTGGTGCTGACCGGCATGGGCGCGGACGGCCGGGAAGGGGCGCGCTTGCTCAAGCAGGCGGGCAGCACGGTGTGGGCACAGGATGAAGCCAGCTGCGTGATCTATGGCATGCCCATGGCGATCGTCAAGGCCAACCTGGCCGATGCGGTGTACAGCCTGGACGATATCGGCCGGCACCTGGTGGAGGCGTGCGTCTGATGGACGTGCTCAGCCTGATCGGCCTGATCCTGGCTTTTGTCGCTATCGTGGGCGGCAATTTCCTCGAAGGCGGCCACGTGGGCGCCCTGATCAACGGGCCGGCAGCGCTGATTGTATTGGGCGGTACCCTGGCGGCCGCCTTGCTGCAATCGCCGCTCTCCTCGTTCAAGCGCGCCTTGCAGATCCTGCGCTGGATCCTGTTTCCACCGCGGGTCGATCTGCCGGGTGGGGTCGATCGGGTCGTGAACTGGAGCCTGACGGCGCGCAAGGAAGGCCTGCTCGGGCTGGAAGGGGTGGCCGATGGCGAGCCCGATCCCTACGCGCGCAAGGGCTTGCAGTTGCTGGTAGACGGTGCCGAGCCCGAAGCCATTCGCAGTATTCTCGAAGTGGATTTCCTGACCCAGGAGGGCCGTGACCTGCAGGCCGCCAAAGTCTTCGAGAGCATGGGCGGCTACGCGCCGACTATCGGGATCATCGGCGCGGTGATGGGCCTGATCCACGTCATGGGCAACCTGGCCGACCCGGCGCAGCTGGGCAACGGCATTGCCGTTGCGTTCGTGGCGACCATCTACGGCGTTGCCAGTGCCAACCTGATCCTGTTGCCCATTGCCAACAAGCTCAAGGCGCTGGTACTGCGCCAGTCGCGCTACCGGGAAATGCTCCTCGAAGGCCTCTTGTCCATTGCCGAAGGCGAGAACCCGCGCTCAATCGAGCTGAAGCTGCAAGGCTTCATGGAGTAGCCCATGCGTCGCCGCCGTCATGCCGAGGAGCCGGAAAACCACGAGCGCTGGCTTGTGTCCTACGCGGACTTCATCACCTTGCTGTTCGCCTTTTTCGTGGTGATGTATTCGATTTCCTCGGTCAACGAGGGTAAGTACAAGGTGGTGTCCCAAGCCCTGCTGGGGGTGTTCAATGACCCTGAGCGCAGCATGAGGCCCATTCCCATCGGGGATGAGCGCCCGTTGGCCGTGCGACCTGCGCAGCCCTTGGTCAAGGACAGCGAGCAGCCTGATGCTGGCGTGTCGACCGCCAGCAACGACCCGCTCAAGACCATCGCCGATGAGGTGCGCGACGCTTTTGGCGACCTTATCAGGGGTGATCAGATGACGATCCGGGGTAACGAGCTGTGGATCGAGATCGAGCTCAATTCCTCGTTGCTGTTCGGCAGTGGCGATGCCATGCCCAGTGACAATGCGTTTGCCATCATCGACAAGGTGGCGGCCATACTCAAGCCGTTCGCCAACCCGGTGCACGTCGAAGGCTTCACTGATAACCAGCCTATCCGTACCGCGCAGTACCCGACCAACTGGGAGCTATCCTCGGCCCGCGCCGCCAGTATCGTCCGGCTGTTGGCCATGGGCGGCGTGAACCCCGGGCGCATGGCATCGGTGGGCTATGGCGAGTATCAGCCTGTGACGGGCAACGATACCCCCGAAGGGCGGGCCCGCAACCGGCGCGTGGTCCTGGTGATATCCCGCAACCTCGAGGTGCGCCGCAGCCTGACCAGCACCGGTGCTGCCAATGCCACGCCCGATGCTGCACTGCGCCGGGCTGGCACACAAAGTGCACCGGCAAGCTCAGCAGCGGTGGCAGGGCAGTGACTCGTCAATTCTCTGTCGCCCCATTGGCGGATGTCCACGCGCGGCGCTTGACCGACAGCCATCCAAGCCTTTCATTTTCCAGCAAGGCAGCGGGCACACCATGCTCCCTGCCTCACCCACGGATAGAGTTTGCCTGATGAGAGTCTGGGCAGTAGCCAATCAAAAAGGTGGCGTCGGCAAGACCACCACCACCATCGCCCTGGCTGGCCTGCTGGCCGACGCCGGCAAGCGCGTGATCGTCGTCGATCTTGATCCACATGGGTCGATGACCAGCTATTTCGGGCATAACCCCGATGCGCTGGAACATAGCTGCTACGACCTGTTCCTGCACAAGGGCAGCGTTCCGGATGGGCTGCCGGGGCAGTTGCTGTTGCCCACCAGTGACGAGCGCATATCATTGCTCCCCTCCAGCACCGCCCTTGCCGTACTGGAGCGGCAATCGCCCGGCCAGAACGGTTTGGGGCTGGTCATCGCCAAGAGTCTGGCGCAGCTGTGGCAGGACTTCGACTTCGCACTGATCGACAGTCCCCCTTTGCTGGGGGTGTTGATGGTCAATGCGCTGGCGGCCAGCCAGCAACTGGTCATCCCGGTGCAGACAGAGTTTTTGGCCGTCAAGGGCCTTGAACGCATGGTCGGCACCCTGGCCATGATCAACCGCTCCCGGCGCCAGGCGCTGCCGTACCAGATCGTGCCGACGTTGTTCGACCGGCGTACCCAGGCCTCCCTGGGAACGCTCAAGTCGCTGCGCGATGCCTACGGCGAACAGGTATGGCAGGGCTATATTCCCGTGGACACGCGGCTGCGCGATGCGAGCCGCCAGGGCGTCACGCCGTCGCAATTCGACAACAAGAGCCGCGGGCTGGTGGCCTACCGGGCGCTGCTCAAGCACTTGTTGACCTACACGCCCGCGGCGCAGGTGGCCTGATGACACAAACACGGCAAGTGAGCAGCAAGCCTCAGTTGGCGCTGCAGTCGTATCTCGACGGTCTGCTCCAGGAAGCCACCGAGCCCCTGGAGGCGCTGCCAGCGTCAGACACGGCAGATGACTTCGCCCAGGCGGTGCGCCAGGAGCAGGCCCGCGATGGGCGCGAGCCAGGCCAGGCCACCCAGGCAAAACCGGCACCTGCCGCACCTGAACGGCCGTTCGCCGAGCCCAGGCTTGCGGTATTGCCTAGCGTGATACCGGTGCAGCCGCCGGTGGTGGCGGTAGTAGAACAGGCAGTGGTGGCAGAGGCCAGCATCCCGGTCCTGATCGATACGCCGACTGTAGCGCCGGCAATGCCTCTGGTGGACGTCCACCTGCCCGCACCGGACGTGCCCGTACCGCCGGCCACCGTCGATGGGCGTCCGGCCTGGGCTGCCGAGCCGTTCGAGTGCCTGCTGTTCGATGTGGCCGGCCTGACCCTGGCCGTGCCGCTGGTGTGCCTGGGCTCGATCTATACCTTGGCCGATCGCGAGCTGACGCCGCTGTTCGGGCAGCCCGAGTGGTTCCTGGGCATCCTCACGTGCCAGGCTGGCAACCTCAAGGTGCTCGACACCGCGCGCTGGGTCATGCCCGACCGCTACCGCGACGATTTCCGGCAGGGCCTGCAATACGTCATTTCTGTCCAGGGCTATGAATGGGGGCTGGCTGTGCATCAGGTCAGCCGCTCGCTGCGCCTGGACCCGTCCGAGATCAAGTGGCGTAGCCAGCGGGGCCAGCGGCCGTGGCTGGCCGGCACGGTCATTGAACACATGTGTGCACTGCTGGACGTGGCGGAGCTGGCCGAGTTGATCGCCAGCGGCGCCGTCAAGCAGCTGCACGCCAAACCGCACATCACACCGAACACACCGCCAAAGGCGGATTTCAAGGGGTAGGGGAATGAAAAAGTCGTCCGCACAAGGTTCTGAAGATCCGATCCTGCAGTGGGTTACCTTCCGTCTGGACAACGAGTCCTACGGCATCAACGTGATGCAGGTGCAGGAAGTGCTGCGCTACACGGAAATCGCCCCGGTGCCGGGTGCGCCCAGCTATGTGCTGGGTATCATCAACCTGCGCGGCAACGTGGTGACCGTGATCGACACGCGCCAGCGCTTCGGGCTGATGCCAACCGAGGTCACCGACAACACCCGCATCGTCATCATCGAGGCAGACAAGCAAGTGGTCGGCATTCTGGTCGATAGCGTTGCCGAGGTGGTGTACCTGCGCCAGTCCGAGATTGAAACCGCGCCCAACGTGGGCAACGAAGAATCGGCCAAGTTTATCCAGGGTGTGTGCAACAAGAATGGCGAACTGCTGATTCTGGTCGAACTGGACAAGATGATGACCGAGGAAGAGTGGTCGGAACTGGAGAACATCTGACTTGATTTTCGAGGTCGGCGTCATTTTACTGGCCCTGCTGTGGGCCTTGAGCCTGTGGTTCTTCCTGAACTACACCAAGCGTCAGCGCGAGCTGGCTGCTCAGCAGGCCATTGGCGATGCCCTGCGCGACCAGCGTATCAAGGACCTCGGCAAGCGGCTCGATGATTACCAGAACGTCACCGTGCGCATGGGCGAGGCCATCCATGAGCTGCGCGGTGCAGTGGCCACGCTGCCCGACCGGTTGGAGCGGCTTGAGCAGCGTGACCCGAGCAGCGTCACCTTCACCCAGGCTGCACGGCTGGTCGGCATGGGTGCCAGCGTGTCGGAGCTTACCGAAACCTGCGGTCTAACCCAGGCCGAGGCTGAGCTGATGAGCAAACTGCACCGCAACAACTGAATATCAGGGCGACGCAAGTCGCCCTGTGCATTTCAGGGTTTGCTCCAGGAATGGTAGTTGCCTACGCGGGCAACACGGTTCAAGGCCAGGTCGTGTTCTACGGCTGATTTGATTTGCGCTTCTTTGCCTGCAAGCAAAAACAATGGCTTGCTCTGCGGCAAGCTCTGCAGATTGCAGAGCTGGCGCAAGCGTTGAAGCTTGGGGAGGTGTTGATCGATCACGTCGTTGAGCACTCCTGGGCCTGTGAGGTGGTTCAGGCGTCTGGCGTAGGCCTTGAAACCTGGCATGTCGGTCGTTGGCCGATGCTGATAGAAGTCCCCATTGGCCTGGTAGCGTGCATGCATGGCCTCGCTGATCGCTTGCAGGTTGGGGTTGCCTGGATGGCTGGCAATCATGTTGCTGTTGTAGTGGCAATGCATGCCGAGGGTGTCGTTGTTTGCCGGGTCCCCCAGAATGAAACCGTCCGGGGTCGTGGCCAGGTCCACAGCCTCTATGGCTGCACGCGCGGGATCCTCCGGCGCCTCGGGATGGGCAAGCAACGTATCGTCCACATCCATGTAGATCCCGCCCTGCGCGTGTAGCATCGGGTAGCGCAAAATGTCCGATGCCGAGGAGAAATTGGCCCCGGGGGCGTTTACGGCATCCCGGTATTGCTCGAAATGGGGGCTTTCACTGAAACGGGCATAGAAGGGCTGGTCCTCTAATGGCAGCACCTGCAGATTGGGCGCGCGCTGACCGAGTAACTGGCGGTTGGTCTCGAACGCCTCGGGGTCTGCCTTGGACAGGTACAAGCGGTAACTGAACGAGCTGTTGCTCAGGCGCTCGGCGTTGGCCGCCAGGTTATCCACCAGCTCAGGCGCTATAACTTTGTTGCCAACCCAAAGGCTGGAGATGGTTTTAGGAATCGGGTGCACTGTATCCTGCGCGACGGGGGGCATTTCAATCGGTAGCGGCAGATCGACACCAAGCCCCTTGAGGGTCGCCGAGCGCATCTGATCGGTCACTGGGCGTGTCGTGACATCGATTCGGATCAAACTGCGTCGCCCGGGCATGGCCTGGTAGTAGGGCGGGTTGAGATCATTCGAGGCCTGTTCGGTGATGAAAGCGTCATGCTCACTGTCGTAAAGCACCGTTATGTTGTAGCCGCCCACTTCGGTCTGCAGCTCCGCAGGCCCTTCCTCGCTGACCGGTATTCGTATGACTGAACGCGCCACAGGGCTGTCATCAGCCTGTACTGGCTCGATGGCGTTGTCGAAGAAAGCGCCTATCTCGGGTTCTGCAAAATGGGGTGGGTTGATCGGGCTCAGTGGGTAACCCAGCTGATCGTTCAAACGGACAGGCGTAAAGAATCGCACGCGCTTGAGGGAAAATAGCTCGGTGGCGCGCGTCGCCGCTTCGCTAGCCAGAGGCAGGGCGTTCAGCAGACCGAAGACCGTGTTGGAAACGCCTTCAGCCTGGTCTTCGAGCGTTTTGCCATCAATTGCCTGGTCCAGGCCAAGCCCGAATTGCGCCACGCCTGCCAGGGCGAGCATGGGCGCCAGTGCCGGCATAACGATAGCCAAGGGCGCCAGCAAATTGATTGAGGTAGCCAGATACCCGCGCCATTTCGCCTTGGTTACGGCCTGGTCACTGGTGATGATGAAGTCGGCATCGGCATAGCTGCGCTTGCGTTGGCGCTCGGTAAGCGCCGTGAATAGGTCGCCCTCGATCAACGGGCTGTATTTTTTTAGTTTGTAGTACACGTATTTCTTCGGCGGCCAGGGGCCGTCGGTAGTGAAACCCGGTCGGTTGGGTGATCGGTAATGGATCGCAGGATAGGCGCCCAACCCCTCAAGCGCAGTGTCCAAGCCGCTGAAGTCGAGCCCATCCGGCGTGTCGGCCAGCCGAAAATAGCGGCGCAGGGCCTGACGCTTTTCCGGATCGCGGCACTGTTCACCGACCCAGTCCTTCATGGCGCCCAGGCTGCCGAACTCATGGAAGGGTGAGGCATTGCCTGGCAGGTAGAGCAGGACCTTGCGCCGCTTCTGGTCGGCAATGCCAATCAGGTCGGTAGCCGCGTAGCCATACACATTCAGCGCTCTGATCCTCAGGCTGTCAGCGCGCGGCGCCAGGCCTGCGGCTTCCCAGAGCATCTGTCGGCCTGCCTCGCTCAGCGAACCTTCCTGGACTTGCTTGTTACAGGCTGCCACGAAGCCGATCTGCAGCGCTTGTCGGTGGCTGTCGCTGGCCTCGTGCCAATACGCGTCGAGCATGGCGACGAAACGGGCATGGAAGTCCAGCTCCCAGACGAAGCGCTGCATGGCCTCGACGTCGATGGGTAAATGGGTGGTGATGTCATAGCGTCTAGGTTCGGTGCGGCGAAACAGCCCGTTGAACACAGAATAGGCGCCACCCTGCGCCCATGGCCCCAGGTCGGGCAAGCGCTCGACAATGCGTAGTGGGTGGGCAGGGAGATGGCCGGCCCAGCCGCCAGGGAAAAGCTGGCCGACCAGATCCTTGCTGTTTTCCCCTTGCCAGTTGGACAGCACCGCTTCGGTCAGGGACAGGCGCTGAACCACGACGGCTTGATCGCCCCTGTAGTGCAGGGTGACCACGTCGGTCTGATCCGGGTCCAGGTCATGGCCTTGGCGGCAGGCCCAATCGCGTATGTCGCTGGCGGCCTGGCGGTCGGGGCGGGGGATGTGTTGCAGGTGGCCGCGCACGTAGCGCAGGCCAACCGAATTGACACGTGTATCAGCCATGGTCATCGACTCATGCAGTAAAAGGAGCCGATACAGTGTCGGCCCCATCGTCGCATGGGGCCTTAGCCGATTACTACCCTTCGGGCAGGCGCAAGTGCCTGGGCGTAACGTCGCGTGGTTGGGCCGGAGCATCGTCGAAGCCCGCTGGCACTTTGCCGCGTAACTGCCAGGCGAACGCGATGATTTCGGCGATGGTCAGGTACAGCGCTTCGGGAATCTGCTCGCCCAGCTCAAGGCGTGCCAGCAGGCGCACCAGCTCCGGGTTTTCGTAGATGGGTACTTCATGTTCGCGCGCCAGGGCCAGGATGGCTTCGGCCAGTTCATCGTCGCCTTTGGCGCTGAGTGTGGGCGCCTGTTGTCCATCGTAGCTCAGTGCTACGGCCTGGCGGGGGGTAGGGGTACTCATGCGTTTTCGTCCACCCAGCGTTGTTCGACCCGTGTCCGGGGGCCCTGCGCAGGTGCGCCGGGGTAGCAGTGCAGCTCATCGACCTCCAGGCCACGCGCCAGCAGGCGTTCACGCAGTGCACCAAGCTGGCGCTCGATCAGGCGAGCGGTCGGTTCGCGCTCGGCCCACAGCTGGCCGTTGAGACGGCCTTGGGCCAATTGGGCCTGGACCTGCAGCGGGCCGAGCGGCGCCAGATCGAAAGCCAGTTCGATCCGCCACAACGGTTGCAACGCATCAGGGGCCTGATGCTCGCGGTCGGCCTGCTGTTGAGGGGTTTCTTCGCGCTGAAGCTTGACCTGCAGGGGCACGAATTCCTGCCCGTGGCGAATGGGCACTTCGGTCTGCCAAGTGGTCTGCAGGTTGCCGTTTTCCAGTGTGCCGCTTTGCTGCAGGCTGCTCATGGCGTGGCTCTGCA
The DNA here is from genome assembly GCF_043104125.1 of Pseudomonas sp. xss_4. NCBI lineage: Bacteria > Pseudomonadati > Pseudomonadota > Gammaproteobacteria > Pseudomonadales > Pseudomonadaceae > Pseudomonas > Pseudomonas sp. xss_4. Next base: position 8,853 of record NZ_JBICKJ010000015.1, on the reverse strand, counting down.
GGCGCGAAACGGCAGCTGCGGCCAAGCGCAGCAATTGCTCCAGATCACCTTCGTCCTCCAAGGCCTGCAACAGTCTTGAGGGCAGCGGGAATGCGCCCGGCTGGGGCTTGGGACTTACCCGTTCGAGCGTGCCCAGCGCGTTTCGAACCAGCGCCGGCACGGCCGCTGCCAGGCTGGCCGGTGGTGGGCCAAGGGCGGCGTTAGTGCTGATCTGGGTAATGAGTTGAAGCATGTTGGCCTTGAGATCGGCGCCCAGCCCCGCCGTGGCCCCGGTCATCAGTTTTGCCTCCAGAAAGGCGCCGCTGTTGAGCAGCGCCTGCGCAACGGCTTTTGCATCACCCAGTTGCTGGGCCGTCGGCAGCGCGCCAAGCAGGCGCTCGATCGTCGTGCGCAGCGGGCTGTCAGCCTCCGGGTCGCGCGCCAACTGTTGCAGGCCGGCCAACAGGCTCGGGAGCGAGGCCTGGCGATTTTGCTGGCTGCCCAGATGCTGGGCGATACCCAGTTGGTCCTGCCTGCCGGCCAAGGGGACGAACTGCAAGGACTGGTCACCCTGCACGCGCGCACTGAGCAGGCTGCCGATCGCCAACGGCCTGGGGCTGTCCACGGCCAGCACGGCACCGGCCTGGGCGGTATTCAGAAGGCTCACCAGCGCCCGGTAGCTGGCAGGCTGGCCAGGGGTTTCGGGCAGCACCTGATTGGTCAACACCTTGCCCTGCAACAGGCTACCGACCGGTACCCGGGCGGTGTCCAGGCGCGTCAGGGTCGAGACCTGGCTGGTACTTGCCTGCTGCAGCAAAATGGCCAGCCGGCCGGCTTCGGGCTGGCTCACGGTCACCTGACTGCCCTGGGGCAAAGGCTGGCTGGCGCTGGCTTGCAGTTGGGTCTGCAGGCCGTTGGCTTGCAGCAGACGCAAAACCAGCTGAAACTCCTGGCCGGTCTGGCGCATGGCAACCACTTCAGCCTGCGCGGTCTCGCCAGGGCCGAGCAACCCGGGCTGGGCCTGGGTAAGGCGCAGCAGTTCACCGGTCATCGCCGCCTTGATTGCCTGGGCGCCGTTCAGGGTTTGCAGGCCGAGACTATTGATTTCAGTCATGATTGTATACAACCTTAGGTACCCAGCCTCTTGGCAGCCTGGCTGTGCATGTAATAATGCCGCCCGCCCGTGATTGCCAGTATAACGGCAGCGCACCGGGTGACTTGAGTGGTAGGGGTCCGGGTAGCGTCATCCGAACCCTAGAACGATAAGGCAGAACTGTGACCCTTCATCTTCAAGCCGTGGGCCTGGCCTGCGAGCGCGACTGGCGCCTGCTGTTCGAGCACCTTGCCTTCGAACTGCGGCCAGGCGACATGCTACAGATCAGCGGCCCCAACGGCAGCGGCAAGACCAGCCTGTTGCGCCTGCTGGCTGGCCTGATGCAGCCGACCGCCGGTCAGATCCTGCTCGGTGGACGTCCGTTGGACGAACAGCGGCATGCGTTGGCCAGCATCCTGGTGTGGATTGGCCATGCCGCGGGCATCAAGGAACTGCTCACAGCCGAAGAGAACCTGACCTGGCTGTGCGCACTGCACCGTCCAGCCAGCCGCGAACAGATCTGGCAGGCCCTGGCTGCCGTCGGGCTGCGCGGTTTCGAGGACGTGCCTTGCCATACCTTGTCGGCCGGGCAGCAACGCCGCGTGGCCCTGGCGCGCCTGCATCTGGCAGCCGCACCGTTGTGGATTCTGGACGAGCCGTTCACTGCCCTGGACAAACAGGGCGTCGCGGACCTGGAGGCCCATCTGGCCGCCCATTGCGAGCACGGTGGCACCGTGGTGCTGACCACCCACCACACCCTGTCCCACACGCCTGCGGGCTACCGAGAACTCAACCTGGGGCAGTGGGCAGCATGAGCGTCTTTACCCTGTTGTTGCGACGCGAAGCGCGGTTGCTGTTTCGCCGGCCTGCGGAGCTTGCCAACCCGCTGGTGTTCTTCGCCATCGTGGTGGCCTTGTTCCCCTTGGCCGTCGGGGCGCAGACCCAGATGCTGCAGAACCTGTCCCCGGGGCTTATGTGGGTGGCTGCACTGCTGGCGGTGCTGTTGTCCCTGGACGGGCTGTTTCGCAGCGACTTCGAAGATGGCTCGCTGGAGCAGTGGGTGCTCTCGCCGCATCCGCTGGCACTGATGGTGTTGGCCAAAGTACTGGCGCATTGGCTGTTCTCCGGGCTTGCGCTGGTGTTGCTGGCACCATTGCTGGCGCTGATGCTCGGCCTGCCAGGGCACTGTCTGCCGGTGCTGCTGGGCTCGCTGCTGCTGGGCACGCCGGTGTTGAGCCTGTTGGGCGCGGTGGGCGCTGCGCTGACGGTCGGCCTCAAGCGCGGCGGTTTGTTGCTGGCATTGCTGATTCTGCCGTTGTATATCCCTGTATTGATCCTGGGCAGTGGTGCATTGCAGGCGGCGTTGCAGAATATGCCCGCCACCGGCCACCTGCTCTGGCTCGCCAGCCTGACGGCCCTGGCCGTGACCCTGGCACCCTTTGCGATCGCCGCCGGCCTGAAAATCAGCGTCGGCGAATAACGAGCCTGGGCTTTGAAGCCTGGCCAATACCCTGGATGCACCCTGATGAAAATGAGCTGGACGTGGTTTCACAAGCTGGGCTCTCCGAAATGGTTCTATGCCATTAGCGGGCGCATGTTGCCGTGGCTGTCCATCGCTGCCGGGCTCTTGTTGGTGGTCGGCGTGGTCTGGGGGCTGGTCTTCGCGCCCCAGGACTACCAGCAGGGCAACAGCTTTCGCATCATCTACATCCATGTCCCGGCCGCGATGTTGGCCCAGTCCTGTTACGTTCTGCTGGCGGTGGCCGGTGTGGTGGGACTTGTGTGGAAGATGAAGCTGGCCGATGTCGCCCTGCAATGCGCTGCCCCCATCGGCGCCTGGATGACCGCCGTGGCGCTGGTGACCGGAGCCATCTGGGGTAAGCCAACCTGGGGCAGCTGGTGGGTGTGGGATGCGCGCCTCACCTCGATGCTCATCCTGTTGTTCCTGTACTTCGGCATCATTGCGCTGGGCCAGGCAATCAGTAATCGTGACAGCTCGGCAAAAGCCTGCGCCGTGCTGGCCATCGTTGGCGTGGTGAACATTCCCATCATCAAGTATTCGGTCCAGTGGTGGAACACGCTGCATCAGGGCGCCACCTTTACCCTGACCGAAAAGCCTGCGATGCCCGCCGATATGTGGTTGCCGCTGTTGTGCACGGCGCTGGGCTTCTACTGCTTCTTTGGCGCGGTGCTCTTGATGCGCATGCGCCTTGAGGTACTCAAGCGCGAGGCACGCGCCAGTTGGGTGAAGGAAGAAATATCGAGCAGCCTGGCTGGGAGGGTCGTGCCATGAGTTTCGCCAGTTTCGGTGATTTCATCGCCATGGGTCACCACGGCCTTTATGTGTGGTCGGCCTACGGCATCTGCGCCGCGGTGCTGGCGCTTAACGTCGCCGTGCCGGTGTTGGCCCGGCGCCGCTACCTGCAAGAAGAGGCGCGCCGCTTGCGCCGGGAGAAAACGCAGTGAATCCGCAGCGCAAGAAACGCCTGTTGCTCATCGTCGGTCTGCTGGTCGGCGTCGGGGTTGCCGTGGGCTTTGCCCTCACTGCCTTGCAACAGAACATCAACCTGTTCTACACCCCCACCCAGATCGCCAATGGCGAGGCACCGCTGGACACGCGCATCCGCGCCGGCGGCATGGTCGAACAGGGCTCGGTGCAACGCTCCTCCGACTCGCTGGACGTGCGCTTCGTGGTCACCGATTTCAACAAGTCCGTACCCATCACTTACCGCGGCATCCTGCCGGACCTGTTCCGTGAAGGGCAGGGCATCGTGGCCTTGGGCAAGCTCAACGGCGACGGCGTGGTGGTGGCCGACGAAGTGCTGGCCAAGCATGACGAAAAGTACATGCCCCCTGAAGTCAGCAAGGCGCTGAAAGAAAGCGGCCAGGCGGCAACCCAGACGGGAGCGCGGCCATGAACGCAGCCTTGGTGATACCCGAACTCGGCCAACTGTCGATGATTCTGGCCATCTGCTTCGCGGCTGTGCAGGCCAGCCTGCCGCTGATTGGGGCGTGGCGTGGTGACAGCTTGTGGATGAGCCTGGCGCGGCCCGCAGCCTGGGGGCAGTTCGCCTTTCTGACGTTCGCGTTCGCGTGCCTGACCCATGCCTTCATGACCGACAACTTTTCGGTTGCCTACGTGGCCAGCAACTCGAACAGTGCACTCCCGTGGTACTACAAGTTCAGCGCGGTCTGGGGGGCGCATGAGGGCTCACTGCTGCTCTGGGCGCTGATTCTGGGGGGCTGGACCTTCGCCGTGTCGGTGTTCTCGCGGCAATTGCCCCAGGTGATGCTCGCCCGCGTGCTGGCGGTCATGGGCATGATCAGCGTGGGCTTTCTGAGCTTTTTGATCATCACCTCCAACCCGTTTCAGCGCCTGCTGCCACAGGTGCCTGTCGATGGCCGGGACCTCAACCCGCTGCTGCAGGACATTGGCCTGATCGTGCATCCGCCAATGCTGTACATGGGCTACGTCGGTTTTTCGGTCGCCTTCGCCTTCGCCATCGCCGCCCTGCTCGGCGGGCGTCTAGACGCCGCCTGGGCCCGGTGGTCGCGGCCCTGGACCCTGGTGGCCTGGGCGTTCTTGGGCGTGGGCATCACCCTGGGTTCCTGGTGGGCGTATTACGAACTGGGCTGGGGTGGCTGGTGGTTCTGGGACCCGGTGGAAAACGCATCGTTCATGCCCTGGCTGGTAGGCACGGCGCTGATCCATTCCCTGGCAGTGACGGAGAAGCGCGGGGTGTTCAAGAGCTGGACCGTCCTGTTGGCCATCGCTGCGTTCTCACTGAGCCTGCTGGGGACGTTCCTGGTGCGTTCCGGGGTGCTCACCTCCGTGCATGCCTTTGCCGCCGACCCGTCGCGCGGCATTTTCATCCTGTTCTTCCTGCTGTTCGTGGTCGGCGGCTCACTGACCCTGTTCGCCTTGCGTGCGCCAGTGGTCAAGAGCCAGGTGGGGTTTGCCCTGTGGTCGCGCGAAACCCTGCTGCTGGCGAACAATCTGGTGTTGGTGGTCGCGGCATCGATGATTTTACTGGGCACCTTGTACCCGCTGGTGCTCGATGCCCTGACCGGCGCCAAGCTCTCGGTAGGCCCGCCCTATTTCGATGCCCTGTTCCTGCCGCTTATGGCACTGCTGATGCTGGTGCTGGGAGTAGGGGTGGTGGTGCGGTGGAAAGATACGCCTGGCAAGTGGCTACTTGGCATGATGACGCCGGTTCTGGTCGGTAGCGCGGTGCTGGCGCCGGTGGCGGGCCTGATCGTCGACGATTTCGACTGGCAGGTGCTGGCCACGTTCGCCCTGGCCGCCTGGGTAGTGCTCGGGGGGCTGCGCGATGTGCTCGACAAGACGCGCCACAAGGGGCTGCTCAGGGGGCTGCTCGGTCTTGGGCGCAGCTATTGGGGCATGCAGGTCGCTCACCTGGGGCTTGCGGTGTGTGCCCTTGGGGTGGTGCTGTCGAGCAACAATAGCGCCGAGCGTGATCTGCGCATGGCCCCCGGCGAAAGCGTGGAGCTGGGCGGATATCATTTCCTGTTCCAGGGCGCCAGGCACTTCGAAGGGCCCAACTTCATTTCCGACAAGGGCACGGTGGTGGTCAGCCGCGAGGGTCGCCTTGTGGCCACCCTGCACCCGGAGAAGCGCCTGTACACCGTGCAGCAGTCGATGATGACCGAGGCCGGGATAGACGCAGGGTTTACCCGCGACCTGTACGTGGCCCTTGGGGAGCCCTTGGAAAACGGTGCCTGGGCGGTGCGTGTGCACATCAAGCCCTTTGTCCGCTGGATCTGGCTGGGCGGTCTGTTGACTGGCCTGGGCGGGTTGCTGGCGGCTCTCGACCGGCGCTACCGCGTCAAGGTCAAGTCCCGGGTGCGTGAGGCCCTGGGTGTGTCTGGAGCAGTTGCATGAAACGTTGGTTGATGGTCGTGCCCCTGGCGGTGTTCCTGCTGGTGGCGGTGTTCCTGTACAAAGGTTTGTTTCTCAAGCCCGATGAATTGCCCTCGGCCATGATCGGCAAACCGTTCCCGGTCTTTTCGCTGGCTTCCACCCAAGGCGACCGTACGCTTACACAGGCAGACCTGCAGGGCCGGCCTGCGCTGGTCAACGTCTGGGCCACCTGGTGCGCGTCGTGCAAGGTCGAGCATCCTTATCTCAACCAGCTGGCTTCCCAGGGTGTGGTCATCTATGGGGTGAACTACAAGGACGACAACGCCGCAGCGCAGAAGTGGTTGACCGAGTTCCACAACCCCTACCTGCTGGATATCAGTGACGAGCAGGGCAGCCTGGGGCTGGACCTGGGTGTCTACGGTGCGCCGGAGACGTTCCTGATCGATGGCGATGGCGTGATTCGCTACAAGCATGTGGGCGTGGTCGACGCGAGTGTCTGGCGCGAGCAGTTGGCGCCACGCTACCAGGCGCTGCTCGACGAGGCGACGCCATGAAGCGCTGGTTCGCAGCCCTGACCTTGAGCCTGTGCGTCGGTGGGGTGGCCAAGGCCGCCATCGATACCTATCAGTTTCGTGACCAGGCCGAGCGTGAGCGCTATCAGCAACTGACCAAGGAATTGCGCTGCCCCAAGTGTCAGAACCAGGATATCGCCGACTCCAATGCACCCATTGCGGCTGACCTGCGCCGGGAAATATTCCGCATGCTGGGTGAGGGCAAGAGCAACCAGCAGATCGTCGACTTCATGGTCGACCGTTACGGTGATTTCGTGCGCTATAAGCCTGCGCTGAGCGGCCGGACCTGGTTGCTCTGGTTTGGGCCGGGCATTCTGCTGGTCGGCGGGTTCGCCGTATTGGCAGTGATTGTACGGCGTCGTCGCCTGGCGGCCGTGCAAGGCACTGATGAATTGTCAGCCGAGGAGCGCGCACGGCTGGCCAACCTGCTGGAAAAAGAACGCACCCATGACTGAATTCTGGCTTAGCGCGGGCTTGTTGCTGCTCGCGGCCCTCAGCTTTCTGCTGATCCCGATCCTGCGTGGCCGTCGTCACCAGCAGGAGCAAGACCGCACGGCGCTCAACGTGGTGCTCTATCAGGAACGCATCGCCGCGCTGGCCGCGCAGCAAGCGTCGGGTGTGCTCGATGACCTGCAATTGAGTCAGGGCCGTGACGAAGCCGCCCGTGAACTGCTGGCCGACACCGAGGGCGCCGAACCCGCCAGGCAGCGTCAATTGGGCAGGGCCTTGCCGTTGCTGGCAGCGGTTCTGGTGCCGCTGCTGACGTTGGGGCTGTACCTGCACTTCGGTGCGGCGGACAAAGTGGCCCTTACCCAGGAATTTGCCCAGGCACCTAAGTCGATGGAAGAAATGACGGCACGCCTGGAGCGAGTGGTTCAGGCACAACCTGATTCGGCCGAGGCGGTGTACTTCCTGGGCCGTGCCTACATGGCCGAACAACGCCCTGCCGAGGCGGCCCGCACGTTCGAGCGCGCAGTAGCCCTGGCCGGTCGCCAGCCCGAGTTGCTGGGCCAGTGGGCCCAGGCCCTGTATTTCGCGGCCGACAAGCGCTGGAGTGGGCAACTGCAGGCATTGACTGACGAGGCGCTGAAAGCCGATCCCAATGAGGTCACCAGCTTGGGGCTGCGTGGCATTGCGGCATTTGAAGGTGAGCGCTATCAGGAGGCTATCGAGTACTGGAAACGGCTGTTGGCGCAGTTGCCGCAAGGGGATGCGTCGCGCGCGGCATTGCAGGGTGGCATTGACCGTGCAGCTGAACGGTTGGGCACTCAGTCTGCTCAGGCGCCGGCACCTGCTGCGGTGCGTTTGAAGGTGCGGGTGGAATTGGCGCCGGCTTTGCGGGACAAGGTCAAGGCACAGGACACCGTCTTCATTTTCGCCCGCGCCAGCAGCGGCCCGCCCATGCCTCTTGCCGCCAAGCGGGTGACGGTGGCGCAGTTGCCCATCGAGGTCGAGCTTTCAGATGCGGATGCGATGATGGCGCAGATGAAACTGTCCGATTTCGCCGAAGTCCAACTGGTTGCGCGCGTTTCCAAGGATGGGCAGCCGACCCGCGGCGAGTGGGTTGGCCAGAGCGCGCCTTTGCCCAACACGACCCAGGCCCAGCAGCGCCTGATCATCGACAGCCCTGATTCGTAAGAGAGTTCCCTATGCACGCGACGGTACGCCTTAGCCTGATCACCCTGGCACTGGGTTTGTCGGCCTGTACGGTGCATGGCCCTGCTTCGCAGCCTGAGCCCGAACCGCCGATCGAACGGCTCCCGCCCAAAGGGCCGGTGGTCAAGCCGCTGCCAGGTGGACAGCCTGCTGGACCTGGGAGCAAGCCTGCACCCCCAGCCAAACCAGTGCCGCGCACCTCGGCAAGCTTTGCCCCGCCGCCGGGCGGGGCGAGCCACTGGGACCCCAAGTTGGGCGTGTATGTGCTGGACAAAAAACCCAACACGTTCTACCGCCAGCGGACGTATTACCGGTTCGACAACGGCTGGAGCTGGTCGGTGAGCCCGGATGGGCCTTGGCAGCAGACCGATAGCAGTGGTGTGCCTGGAGGGCTGGGGCGGGCGTTTGGGCAGTAGATTTTTCGGCACCGCACCGGCCGCGATGGGCCGCACAACGGCGTTAATTGTGTAAGTGGTACAGCCAAACAACCGGGGCCGCTGCGCGGCCCATCGCGGTACAAGACCGCTCCTGCACGAAATGGGGTAGCCCTGTAATGTTGTACAAGGCAGCTGCACCGCAAAGAGCAAGATGAATTCTTAGTACTTAAGACACTTCATACAAAAGAGCCTCAGTGCCATCGAGACCGTCAATCTTGATCTTGATCTTGATCT
>NZ_JBICKJ010000014.1:0-637 GCF_043104125.1 Pseudomonas sp. xss_4 | reverse complement strand
ACGGAGTTCTGGTCAGCGGTAATAGTGACCAGCACCAGATCGCCTTGGTTACCCGTGCCCGGAGTACCCGAGCCTGGCTCGTCGGTAACTTCGGTGCTGACTTGGGTTTTATCCAGCGTCAGTTGCTCGAACTTCCAGGCATCCGCACCGCTGACCGATTCGATCGAGTTCACGACCGCAGGGTTCGTACCCACATAAACGTTGTCCGGTGCAGTAGCGGTGGCCGAACCTACGGTGCTGTTGGCAGGAACCACGACGGTGGTTCCGTCTTTCAGGTGGAAGTACAACTCAGCGTGGTTGTTGATCGGCAGACCGTCTTTGTTGGTCAGCGTCACGGTGTAGGTTATCTCGCCGCCTTCGGCGACCGAAGTCGAAGCGGTGAGCTTGGCCACAACTTCGTCGATGGTGTCGGTCACTTTGACCGAAGCATCATTGCCCAGCTGCAGGTTCTCGAAGGTACGACCGCCTACGTCGGCTGCCGACTTGATGCCCAGGCTGATTTCGCCCGAGTCTTTGTAAACGTCGTCGCCTTGCGCCGCGTGTTCGTAGGAAACAGCAGTCTGACCAGCCTTGATGGTGACCTGAGCGTTGTTGCTCAGGGTCACAACCAAGTCATTGGCCAGAGCCTTGTTGATCT
>NZ_JBICKJ010000013.1:0-644 GCF_043104125.1 Pseudomonas sp. xss_4 | reverse complement strand
TCGTCACCGGCATTGAACACGATGTTCTTGCCGGCCGTGAGGTGCTGGTGCTGCTGGGCCACGCTGTCGATATGCTCGCTGGCGGCGATGGCCACGCTGCGCGAAGTGATCACGGCCACACCGGCCGGGGCGCTGACGGCGATCAGCGGTTCGCCGCCCGTGCCGGTGCCATTGGGGTTGTCGTTGGCACCGTGGTCGAGTTCGCGCACGGCCGTAGTCAGGGTTTGCTGCGGCTCGGGGTCGTGGCCGATACCCTGGTTTTCGCCGGCCACCTGGCCGAGATTGCGGGCCAGTTCCAGCGCGCTCTCCAACAGGGCGATGGCCTGGTCGCGGACAAGATGGCCGCCGCCTGCACCGGGCTGGGCCTCGGTTGAGAGCAGCAGGCCTCTGGCCGCGCGCAGGGCACCGCTGGCATCGCTGCGCAGCTCGAAGCCCTCGCCACGGGGTTCGCCGCCCTTGGGTCGCGGGTGGGTGAGGTAGCCCAGGTGGAGGGCCGTGTCGGCATGGTCGCTCATCAGCGCGGCGCTGATCTCGCCATGGGTGTCGTCGATGCGCAGCTCGTTGGCACGGCCGGCCTGATGCTCCTTGCTGCGGATGGCGCTGAGGGTCTTGTGCAGCGGCAGCTTGTAGGGCGTGGGGTGCGT
>NZ_JBICKJ010000012.1:0-562 GCF_043104125.1 Pseudomonas sp. xss_4 | reverse complement strand
TCGTCACCGGCATTGAGCACGATGTTCTGCCCGGCCGTGAGGTGCTGGTGCTGCTGGGCCACGCTGTCGATATGCTCGCTGGCGGCGAGGGCGATGCTGCGCGAGGTGGCCACGGCCACGCCGGCCGGGGCGCTGACGGCCACCAGCGGTTCGCCGCCCTGGCCTGCGCTCTCGGGGTGGTCGTTGGCGCCGTGGTCAAGCTCGCGTACGGCAGTGGTCAGGGTCTGCTGCGGCTCGGGGTCGTGGCCGATACCCTGGTTGTCGCCGGCCACCTGGCCGAGGTTCCTGGCCAACTCCAGTGCGCTCTCCAGCAGGGCGATGGCCTGCTCGCGGTCGAGCTGGCCGCCATTGGCGCCGGGCTGGGCCTCGGTTGAGAGCAGCAGGCCTCTGGCCGCGCGCAGGGCGGCGCTGGCATCGGTGCGCAGCTCGAAGCCCTCGCCACGGGGTTCGCCGCCCTTGGGTCGCGGGTGGGTGAGGTAGCCCAGGTGGAGGGCCGTGTCGGCATGGTCGCTCATCAGCGCGGCGCTGATCTCGCCATGGGTGTCGTCGATGCGCAGCTCGT
>NZ_JBICKJ010000011.1:0-74485 GCF_043104125.1 Pseudomonas sp. xss_4 | reverse complement strand
ATGCAGGTAGGGGTTTTGTCTTTGGGACTACCCAAAATTATTGCAGCTGAATAGATGGTTTGATCTGTAAGGTCATGCCTACCATCTGAATCGTAGAATCCTACCGACTTATCAGAAACGCCCGACTGTATCCGGTTAACGAAAGCCGGCTCTACTGGCTTCCTTCTAAACGATCAAAAGAGGGAAGGCATCATGGCCGCATTCAGCCCGGCACGCATTGCCGTCATCCAGTTCGCGCCTCAGGTGGGGCTTGAACATTGCGCTGGTAACCTCGCCAAGAGCGTGGCATTGGCACGCAGCGCCGCGCGTGCTGGAGCCAACCTCATCGTGCTGCCCGAACTCACCAACACGGGCTACACCTTTGTGTCGCGGGCAGAGGCCTTTGCTCATGCCGAAACACTTGAGCACGGCTCTAGCGTGCAGGCCTGGGCAGACCTTGCCGAGCAATACCAGGTCTACTTGGCTGCCGGATTCGTCGAACAGGATGGATTGAAACTGTATGACAGTGCGGTGCTGTTCGGCCCGAGCGGTTTGCTCGGGCATTACCGCAAGGCTCACTTAGGGGCCCAGGAAAACTTGTGGTGTGCCCCAGGTAACCTGGGCTTTCCAGTGTTTGACACATCGATAGGCCGCATAGGTCTGTTGATTGGCGGTGATATCTGGTTCCCGGAAGTGCCACGACTGCTGGCAGCCCAAGGGGCCGATCTGATCTGCAGCCTCAATAACTGGGTCTGGACACCACCACCGCTATTCGATCAGGCAGACCGGTGCATGGCCAACTACCTGACCATGACGGCCGCCCACGTCAACAATATCTTCATTGCCGCTGCCAATCGTATCGGTGACGAGCGAGGTAGGCGGTTTTTGGGATGTTCACTGATTGCCGGAACCAACGGCTGGCCTATTGGCGAAGTGGCCAGTGCACAAGAGCAGACCATCGTCTATGCCGATATAGACCTGAGCAGTGCTCGCTCGGCCCCCTGCAATACCTTGAATGACGCCCCCCGTGATCGGCGTACAGATCTTTATGATGTGACGCTCGGTTATCGCCTGCATGCGGCCCTGCCGCTAAGGAAGTGAGCACGCTATTCAGGCATACCCACATGATGCGTATGAAGCGCGCAGGCGCTCTGCAGGAGGTGTTTATGTTAGGGTGCACGCATACCCGACTGCCAGGACCCTACTGCATGTTTTTACCGCTTACAGAAAAAGAGCTCAATCGCCTTGAAGACATGTTGATCGTCTACGGCAATGACTACTCGGTCATCAATCTGGCAGAGCTCAACGGCTTCTTCACCGCCCTGGCTAGCTCACCCAATACCGTCCAGCCTATGGAATGGCTGCCAGCGGTAGCCGGCGGTCACGTTCCCAAGTTCAAGAAGCCTGCTGACGAAGAGGCCTATACGGCATTAATGTTGCGCTACGCCAGTCAGGTTGCCGAAGACCTGGAAGACGATGTTGATGGCTTCGAACCGCTTTTTGAGCAAGGCGAGGGCGATCAGGGTACCGAAGTCGTCATGGAGGAGTGGTGCTTTGGCTACATGCGCGGCACTCAAGTCGCTGGGTGGGCTGCCCTGCCTCCAGAACAGGATGCGCTGCTCAAGACTATCTCGCTACATGGGTTGGAAGATAACGTCGAGCTATTGGATCAGATGTCCGAACAGGATATCCAGCAGTGCGTGCCCCAAGTCATCGATGCCGTTCGCCAGCTCTATCGCTTCTATTCAAGGCAGCGGTAAGGCCATCGAAGACCGCGAATTTGATGAACTGAGCAAGTTGGGGTTTAAACAGCCATACGGTGCCACAGTCCCCACGTTGTATAGGCTCAGCACAGGCTCTACCTCCAATCACCTTCTGTCGCGGGCGCCACGCAGGCCCATTGTTTCGATCAGCGAAATTGAGGCTTGCTCCAGGCGCTGATTCTGCTTCTACGTCGATACATGCAGTATGGCTCCACCAGCGCTATGCCGGCGCTGACTAGGAGCCATGCCAATGTCCAACCCAATAAAGCTCTACAACTTCCCCAAGTCCGGTCACGCGCACCGCATCGAGCTCATGCTTTCCCTGCTTGCGTTGCCCACCGAACTGGTTTTCGTGGACCTGGCAGCAGGTGCGCACAAGCAACCCGAGTTCCTGGCCCTGAACCCTTTCGGTCAGGTGCCGGTGATCGATGACAACGGTACGGTGATCGCTGAGTCCAACGCCATCCTGGTGTACCTGGCCAAGAAATACGACAACGGTGCATGGCTGCCCGAAGATCCAGTGGCAGCGGCTGCTGTGCAAGGCTGGTTATCGGTAGCGGCCGGCCCGCTGGCCTTCGGTCCGGCCGCCGCGCGCCTGGTAACCGTATTCGGCGCGGCATTCAATACCGACGAGGTCGTTGCTCGCGCCCATGCGCTGCTCAAGGTGATCGATACCGAGTTGGCCGAAAGACCGTTCCTGGCAGGCCATACCCCAACCATCGCCGACATCGCCAACTACTCGTACATCGCCCACGCACCTGAAGGCAATGTGTCGCTGGAGCCCTACGCCAATGTGCGCGACTGGCTGATGCGAATCGAAGCGTTGCCCGGCTTCGTGGCCATGCCACGTACTCAGATCGGGCTGCAGAACAACGCCTGACACTTTGCCGCCCCGAGGACGTCGCCATGCAGCACACACTCGACCATCGCCCATCGCCTTGGCACCCAGGCGAGAAAACCCTGCAGGAAAAGGTGGGTGTTGCAGCGCGCATGGAGGCGGTGGGGCATAAGGTCATTCGCGACTACATGCCCGATCAGCACCGCACCTTCTACCACCAGCTGCCGTTCATTGTTGCCGCCAGCGTGGACTCGCAGGGCCGTCCATGGGCGACCCTACTGGAGGGGCCGGAAGGTTTCATCCGCTCGCCCCATCCACGTGAGCTGATAATCGATACCCAACCGCCAGCCGACGATCCGGCGACGCCAGGGCTGGCCGACGGACAGGCAGTCGGTCTGCTGGGTATCGAACTGCACACCCGTCGGCGCAATCGCCTCAACGGCCACATCCAACAGGCCACCCAGGGGCAGTTGCAGGTGACCGTGGCTCAGTCATTCGGCAACTGCCCGCAATACATCCAACGGCGCGACTACACCCGGGTTGCGCAACTGCTCCAAGGGCGCGCCGATTCCACAGCGCTGGATGCCGATGCCGTCAGCCTGATCCAGGCAGCCGATACCTTCTTCGTTGCCAGTTATGTCGAGCACGCCGACGGCCAGCGAGCGGTGGACGTCTCCCACCGTGGCGGACGACCCGGCTTCGTCAGGGTTGAAGGCAGCCTGCTGACCATCCCCGATTACGCCGGGAACCTGCACTTCAATACCCTGGGCAACCTGCTGGCAAACCCCCGGGCTGGGCTATTGTTCATCGACTTCAGCAACGGCAACGTGCTGCAACTGTATGGGCGTGCCGAGCTGGTGCTGGACAGCCCCGACACTTCCCTGTTCGAGGGTGCCGAGCGTCTATGGACGCTGGATGTCGAGCAGGTGGTATGGCGTCCGGGCGCAGTTGGCCTGCGTTGGGCATTCAAGGACTACGCGCCAACCACGTTGGCGACCGGCACCTGGCCCCGCCTGCTGCAACCTTCGCAACAGGCGCAATGGCAACCTTGGCGTGTGCTGCGGGTAGAGCAGGAAAGCGGCGATATCCGCTCGTTCTACCTTGAGCCACCTGGCGCTACCGCAGTGACGTTCGCGCCAGGGCAACATGTGCCCGTGCAAATCCCGCTGGACCCGCATAAGCCTCTGATCCGCACCTACAGCCTGTCCAGCGCACCCTCCGACGGCCATGTGCGTATCAGCGTCAAAGCCCAGGGGCCCGCTTCGCGATATTTGCATGAGCGCGTCGTGGCAGGCGATGTACTGCAGGTGCGCCCGCCCGTAGGCAGTTTCACGCTCGATTTGAACAGCACCCGGCCGCTGGTACTGATTGGCGCTGGCGTGGGTATCACGCCTTTGCTGGCCATGTTGCGCGAGCAGTTGAAGCAGGGGCAGGCGCGGGTCATTCATCTTTTCCAAGGTGCCCGTAGCTTGGCTGATCTGGCATTCCACAAGGAACTGGCCCACTTGCAACATTACGCCGCAGGGCTGCTGCACGTGTACCGCGCCCTGAGCCAACCCGAAGACCACGCCCAGCCAGGCCGTGATTATCAGTTTGCCGGCCGGCTGGGTATCGAGCACGTCAAAGCCACACTGACACTCGATGACTACGACTTCTACCTGTGTGGCCCAGGCAACTTCACCCAGGACTTCTACCAGGGGCTGCGTGGCCTGCATGTGCCGGACGCGCGGATTCATGCCGAAGCGTTCGGCCCGTCAAGCCTTCGCCGCCACCTCGACGCCGGCCAGCCGACGCTGCAGCAGCCGCCTGCTGCCAGCGAGCCAGTGGCGGTGCATTTTGCAGCATCAGCTAAGCAGGCACAGTGGTCACCCTCCAGCGGCACACTGCTGGAGCTGGCCGAAGCACATGGCCTGTCGCCGGAATTCAGTTGCCGGGGTGGAACCTGCGGCACCTGCAAAACGCGGTTGCTCAGTGGCCAGGTGCATTACCCTAACCTCCCGGCCGAAATGCCGGAGAGCGGGACCGCGCTGATCTGTTGTGCGGTGCCAGCAAACATGGATGAGCCGGGGCAGGCGCTGATGCTTGATATCTGATCGGCCAGAACAGGCAGCACCAGCGCCTCGAATCAACCATAATGCCCGCATTCCCGCCCCCAGGAGCCCGCATGGACCAGATCCACCTGATGAAGGTGTTCGTCGCCGTTGGCGAACTGGAAAGCTTCGCCGCCGCTGCCCGGCGCCTGGATATCTCCCCGGCGGCCGTCACCCGTGCTGTTGTCGCCCTGGAAGAACAACTCGGGGTGAAGTTGGCGCTGCGTACCACGCGCAGTGTGCGCCTGACCGAAGCCGGCGGCCGCTACCTGGAGGACACCCGGCACATTCTCGCCAGCATCCATGAGGCCAACGAAGCCGCTGCCGGCATCAACGCCACACCCAAGGGCGACCTGGCCGTTACTGCGCCCATCCTGTTTGGCAAGAAGTTCGTCATGCCGTGCATCGTCCGCTACCTGCAGCAGTACCCCGAGGTTGACGTCTCCGCCTACTTCCTCGACCGCATCGTGAACATGGTCGAAGAGGGCATGGATGTGGCCGTTCGTATCGGGCCCTTACCCGACTCCGGGCTCAAAGCACTGCGGGTGGGCAGGGTCCGACGCATGCTGTGCGCCTCTCCCGAATATCTGGCGCGTCATGGCGTGCCAAAGCACCCGTCCGACTTGGCGGAGCATGCAGTGATTGGTACCACCAACCTGTCGCCGCGAGCCGGCTGGCGTTTCGGAGTAATCGGTGAACCGACCTTGGTGCGCATGAAACCCCGCTTGACTGTGACCAGCAATGACGGCGCCATCGCTGCGGCCAGCTGCGGGTTGGGCATTGCTCGCCTGCTGTCGTATCAGGTCGCGGATGAACTGGCCAGCGGGCAGCTGCAGGTGGTTCTGGCCGATTACGAAGAGGCGCCTTGGCCAATCCATATATTGCACCGGGAGAGCAAGTACGGTTCAGCCAAGGTCCGGGCCTTCATTGACATGCTGGCGCAGGCGCTGAAGGCTCGACAGCTGGACTGATTTAACTGAGCAGGGTGAATGTAAAGCAACCTGGGTGGTTCGTGCTGCAGGTCCTTGTGCAGGTTGAGCTTGCCCACCACGACTGCTTGCCGGTACGCGGGCATACGTGCGGCAAGCCAGGGTCATGCGGCAGTGAATCGATTGTAGAGGTCGGCCCGCCTTCCAGATCGAGGTAGTCGGTAATGGGCTAGGCGGCTGGGGTGTGTGGGCCGGCGCGCTTGATGCTGTCTACATCGGTATCTTCGCCCAAGTCTCCCCAAGGGGCGGCGCGTTGTCCAAGTGACAGATGTTCACGTGAATCTCCTCAGCCCTTGCCCCTCTCGGGTGATCGCCTTGAGTCAGCAGCCCTTCAGGTGAACTGAATGAAGAAGAACCCGGCGTCATCGCCTTCCTTGCCACGGCGCGCCTGCATGTCCACGAACAGGTAGCCGTTACCTTCGCCAAACAGCCCACCATGTGGCGGACTGGCTTGGGCCACGTCGGCGTCTACCAGTTGCATCATGAACATGTAGCGCGGTGGTTCGTAGATCGGATCCTGCAGCCAGCAAGGGCGACCGCTGGGCTTGCTCAGGCCGATCCCGCTGTCTTCATCCTCATGCTCCTCGTCATGCTCCTCGTCGGTCATTTCTTCGAAATCGATGAACGCTCGCTCCAGCAGCAAGGGCGGGGTGCTGGGCTCCAGTGGATGGCTGGCGAGTTCATGCAGAATGACCCGGGCAAAGCCACCGCTGAGCACGCTCTGCAGTTCAGACTGCTGATTGACCGTATAGCGACGTTGAAGTGGGCGGTTGAAGCTACCATCCTGCTGTTGCGCGACTGCAAGAAAAACGGTGATAGCCATGCCTGGTGGGACGAACCGGGCCGGTTGGAATTGTTCGGTAAGGGTCATGATGGGAGTCATCAGCCCACCGGTTTGCGGGTTGGCCGGCCACAGGGAGAGATCCTTGAGCAAAGGCGCACCACCGATCTGGCCGTAGCCGTGATCTTGTTGGGACAACACGATTTTCTTCATGGCTAGTAACACCCTTTGCTTTTGGCGAACGATTTGGCGTAGCGTCGTGCCGTTCTGAGTTGCTGGATTGTGACATCCCCCTGGCTGACTAACGATTGGTAGATCGCCTTGGACATCAAGCGGATTTCAAGCTTGCCGCTTTTGAGCATCTGGTTAGGCTTGAGGCCCATTGCCTTGCGTAACCGGTTCTCTGCAGCATGCACCTGATCATGGTGCTTCGGCGTCAGGGCAATCGAAGGGTTGCCGCGCAACCTGCGGTTTTTCGGTGCAATACCGGCGTCCTGCAAGAACTTGTTACGCAGAATCTCATGAGCTTCAAGGCCATCGCCTCGGTGCGCCTTGGCACCATACCCCGCGGTCTCGCCTTCCTTCAATAGACCCCATGGGTCGATCCAAGTAAACGGGTTGGGCGCATACTCGTAAAGGTTCAAACCACCGGCCAGACCAATCGGGTCAGGCTGGGTAAAGCGGCCTATCTCCGGGTCGTAGAAGCGGAACAAGTTGTAGTGCAGGCCGGTTTCGCGGTCCAGGTACTGGCCTTGGAAGCGCAGGTTCTGTTTTTCCGGCAGACGGGTAGCCCGCTGTTCATCCCAGCTTGCGCCCCAGGTCAGGTAGCGCGCCGACCACACCTCCTCGCCAGCGTCGTCGGTCAACTGCTCCGGCAGGCCGTTGATGTCATTGTGGTAATGCAGTACCTGCTGGTGAGCACCCAGGCCATCCACCCGGGCCAGCGGCTCATGACCATCGTCCTCGTACAGGTACAACGCCTGCCGGCCATTGTGCTGCTCGCCGAGCAGGCGCAGGCCACTCCAGCTGAAGCGCGTGCGGCCGACCACCTGGCCGTCGAGCGTCGATTCGATCTTCTCGGTACGCCGGCCCATCGGGTCGTAGCGCATGTCGATGATGCGCTCCCGCCCGGGTTGCAAGTTGCGCACCTGGACCAGCCGGTGCTCGGCGTCGTAGCGAAAATGCTGCGTACCGCGGCGACGGCTGCGCTTTTCCACCAGGCGACCGAAGCCATCGTAGCGATAGCGCTTGTCCTCGAAAGTGAGCACGCGGTTGTGCCGGACCAGCCCGGCACCTGCTGCCCGCGGGTCGAGCAGGTTGCCGGCCGCGTCGTAGCGGAATGCTTCGCGCTGGCCGACAGGGCTGTCTTGGCGCCCCAGCACATAGCCGCAGCCATCATGCTGATAAGCCTGCAAATAGCCGGTGCCCGGATGCTGCACTTCGCGTACGGCCAGTTGGTCGGCCGCGTCGAATTGGTACCGCTGCTGGTCTGGCGCCGGCAGCTGGCGGGGTTGGGTTGCCGGGCGGCGCAGCAGGGTGCGCACGCGCCCGCCACGGTCATACTGGCGTTGAATCGCCAGGTTGCCCTGCAGGCGCAGCGTCTCCCGGTGTACGCGGTCTCGCTCGAAATCGCACACCACCTTGCCATCGAGGTTGATCTGGTGCAGGTGCCCGCTACCGTAGTACAGGCGGTTGATCCAACGGCCGTCGGGGACTCGCGTGCGGGTGACATTGCCGAGCGGGTCGTACTGATACTGCACGCGGCCCTGCGCGCTGTGTTCTTCGAGCAACTGGCCAAGTGCATCGAAGGCGAAGCCAAGTTCCTCGACCTGGCCATCCACGGCGGTACGGCGGACCGCAACCACGTTGTCCAGGGGGTCATTGCAGTAGTCGGTGCGCCCCTCATCGGTATGGCGGGTCAGCAGGCGACCGCCGGCGTCATACGCCATGCGATGAATGATGGGCGCCTCCTCGCTGCCCGGCGCAGGCATGAAGGTCACCTGGACAAGGTTGTCCAGTAGGTCGTACTGGTAGCGCCGCAAGCCGCCGTCCAGGTCGCGTTCGGCGATCAGCCGGTCGCCTGCATCCCATTCGAAACCGTATGCTTCACCATTTTCGTTGTACAGCGCGAGCAGGCGCCCATGGTTATCGTACTGGTAGCGCACCTGTCGGCCGAGCGCATCGGTGCGTAGTTCCAGCTGTCCGCGGCGGTTACGCCAGTATTGGGTAACGTGACCTGCTGTGTCGATGTGCTGTGCCAACAAGCCGCTGGCATCCAGGACAAACGCTTCGCTGCGGCCATCGGGCAAGGTCACGCTGCGCAAGCGACCCTTGCTGTCATGCTGGTAGCCGGTGCGCTCGCCCTGGGCGTCGGTGATCGATTGCAGGTGGCCCAATGTATCGTAGGCGAAGCGGGTCAGATAGCCGGAGCAGTCCCGCTGTTCGACCAGCAGTCCTTGCTCGTTCCAGCGCAGGTGGCGGCTGGAACCATTGGCATCGATGATTTCGACAGGGTTTCCCTGGCTGTCGTGGCGATACCGTGTGTGCTGGCCCAGCGGGTCGGTTTCGCGCGTGCAGTTGCCACGTTGGTCGTAGGCGAATGTCCAGCGGTGGCCGGCCTGGTCGGTCTGGCTGCGAGGCAGCGACCAATGCTCGAGCCACTCGCTCGACTCGCTACGCCCCAGCGGGTCGACCGTTTCGGCAAGATTGCCCGACTCATCGTAGAAAAATTGCCAGCGTCCATCCAGGGGATCGCTTGCCTCGAGCAACTGGCGCTCGTCGTTCCATTCGAAGCGCCAGGTCCGCTTGAGTGCATCGGTGTAGGCGGTGATCTGATACTGCGGGTTCCAGTGGCGCACGGCGACGCGGCCAAGACTGTCGGTCACCCGCGTGATGCCAGCGGCCACATCGTATTCGAAGGCGTAGCTGTCGCCGCCGTTGGTCCAGTGTCGTACTACCCGCCAACCGTCCTCATGCTGCGCCCATTCGTAATTGCAACACAGACCGCCCCCAGTACGGTGTTCGATCATGCGTCGGGCGGCGTCGTAAGCAAAGCTGCGCAGCGGCTGGCTTGCGCCATCCAGCACCTGAGCCAGGTCACCGTTGGCGTCATAGCCATAGCTGGCCAAGCGTTGCGATTCGCCGCTCGCCGCGTGGAAGTCGACGTGGCTCACACGCTGTGGCCATTGCTGGCTGTAGCCGAGCCGGACACGCACCTGGTCGAAGGTATCGCGCAACTGGCAAAGACGGCCTTGGTCGTCGTAATCCAGGTAGATCCGGTTGTCGTTGCGATCACCGATCTGGCTCAGGCGCAGTCGGTCAGGCCGCCCCGGGGTCGGCTGGAACAACCGGTACTCGCCTTCGCGGCTTTCGGTCAGCAGCTCGCCGTTGTGCGCCCGGCGTACGCTCAGCCCTTCACCGACGCTGAACACCGCATCACCCAAGGTGATGATGCCCATATCCACCCGGCGGGCCTGCTCGTCGACCAGCACCAGGTGATCGTCTTCGCCAACCTCTACCGAAACTTCGTAAGGCAGGCTCCAGCCCGCGCCGAACAAGCCATCGATCCGCTCGTCGTGGCTGTTGTAGAAGCGTTGCCAGGCGATCGGCAGGGTGGCCTGCACGGTGAAGTCGAGGTCTTCATCGCCACACAGGACCTTGCCGCCGGTCGCCGCATGTACCGGGTTGGGCGAACCGGCCATGGCCTGGGTGAGGGCACCGGTCACCTGCCCGGTCACGACGCTGCTCACCCCGCCCACCAGCATGCAGCCGAACTTGCTGTAGAACTTGCCGCCACGCCCGCGCAGCAGCATCAGCGCGGTCACCGCCAGGCCGATGCCCGGCGTCTTGCCGCTGCGTATCTCGCGCACTACGATCGGCTCTCCACCGATGCGCACGTTGCTCGATATCAGGCCACCTTCGACGATCACCGCTTCGCAGGTGCTGCGGTCACCGCTGCGGCAGGCCGGGTGGCCATTGATCAGTACCTTGCTTGACCCTTCGGCCAGATATTGCGGTGGCATGGGCGGGTGCTTGCTGCACAGTACTTTGTCGTCCGGGGCTGGCAGAGTATTGGCGGCTGGCGTGGCCACGGTCGGCCGCCACATCTGCGAGAAGAAGCCCTTGGCCATGTCCAGAAAGCTTTCTTCCTTCGCCTCGCCAGCCTCGGCGCCGGCCGGCTCCAGCGGTGCCGGCGGGCCGGTGACGATGCCGGCAGCACGTGCCGCGCGCATGCCGTTGGTGCGAGTGTTCGGCGAGCCACTGATGATGGTGGCCTGCACCGACGGCGGGAACAGGAAATTTCCGATACCCTCGCATAATCGGCTCAGGCCGGTATCGGCGCCGGTCTTGGCCATGACCACACCGACCACCAGGCCGACCACCGCACCCAGCACGAAGCAGCCCAGGCCACCGGTGGCCACGGTCAGGCCGAACGCCGCCGCCACGGCGGCAGTGGCCAGGGCACCGATGGCCACGGTGGCAGCGATTTCCAGTACACCGCCGACGATGTCTGCCAGCATCGAGGTGTGCATCAGCGCGTCGCCTTCGCGGGCGGCCCACAGGGCGTCGGACATGGTGCGCGATCAGCCCAGGTTGTCGAAATCGAGCGACTGCTTGATGGTTGCCCAGTGCGCCGCGTCTGCTGCGCCCAGCGGGCTGGCCTTGACGTAACTCAGGGCAAACATCTTGCGCGTGCCGGGCAGCACCAGGGCCAGCTGGTACTGGTGGACCTTTTCCTGGCCCTTGCTAAATTGGCTGCTCAGCTCGATGGCGGCGATCGCCTGGGCGGCACCCACCTGCACGGCCTGGGCCGGTTGCATGCGCAAGTCCTTGACCTGTTGTTGCAGGCGCTGCAGCTGGCCATCGAAATTGCTCTGCAAGGTCTCGCCTTCGGCCAGCTGGCTTCGGCTGATGATCAGCGAGGTGGCCAGCGCCTCGAAGCGCAGGATGTTGATGCTGCTGTCCTGCACGGCGGCATCGGGCAGGGTCAGGCGGAATTCGTTGATGCGATAACTCATAGCTGGTCTCGTTACTGGTCAGAGCCGGAGAAGATCGCCTTCACCGAACTATCGATGGTCTGTTTCACGCCCTGGTTGTCAGGCGCGGTCTGCGCACCGCTGCCGACGTTGAGGTCGAGGGTGCCGTCGGTATTGATCTCGCCGTTCTGACTGGCATGGAAGCTGAACTGCGCGCAGCTGATGTTGATCTGGCCGCTGGCGTTCAGCTCGATCACGCTCTTGCCGCACACTAGGCGCAGGTTTTCACCCACTTCGATCAGGTAGCTGGTGCTGACGCTGTCAGTCTTGCTAGCGCCGACCAGCAGCATGTCGTCGCGGCGCACGGCGCGGATGCGGTCCTGGCCGATGGTGATGGTTTCCAGCATGCCGACCGTCTGGGTGCGGTTGATGCCGACCGCCAGCGTCTCGCACTGCTCGACCACGGTGTCCATGTTGCGCTCGGCATGCACGTACAGCTGCTCGGCGCCCTTTTTGTCCTCCATGCGGATTTCATTGAAATTGGCCGGGCTGCCCCCCTTGCTCGAACGGCTCTTCATGCCGCTTTGCGTGGCATTGGCGGGCAAGTCGTAAGGCACGCTCTGCTCGGCGTTGTATACGCGGCCGGTGATGATCGGCCGGTCAGGGTCGCCTTCGAGGAAGCTGACGATCACCTCCTGGCCGATCCGCGGGATCTGCATCGAACCCCAGTTCTTGCCGGCCCAGGCCTGCGATACGCGGATCCAGCACGAGCTGTTCTCGTTGGACTGGTCGTGGCGGTCCCAGTGGAAGTGCACCTTCACCCGGCCATACTGGTCGGTCCAGATCTCCTCGCCAGCGGGGCCGACCACCACGGCGGTCTGCGGGCCCTTGACGATCGGCCGCACGGTGCTGCCCTGCGGGCGGAAACTCTGCTGGGCGTCGATGCAGCTGAGGTTGCTCTCGAACTGCGCGGCGCCGCTGCCGGTGCCGCTTTCCAGGCGCTCCTGGTGCACGTAGTAGCGTGCGCCGACGATCAGGTATTCGCGGTTCTGGTCCTGGCGGGTGAAACCGCTGAGGCTGAACAGGTGGCCGCTGCCCAGGCCGCGGGCATTGCCGCGCAGCTCGACCCGCTCGTGCAGGCTTTGCAGCGATTCCAGGCGCGTACGCGCGTAATGCTCGCCGTCCTGGCTTTGCTGGTAGGCGCCGGGGTAGTCGTATAGCGGGTAATCCCCGGCCTGGTGCGGGCGGGGCATGGCCGAGCGCACATCGATGCGTGCGCTGGGGCGCTGGAAGTCATAGTCGTTGAGTTCCAGCGAACCAGGCTGGACTTCCTGGGCCAGGTGCCAGTCGTTGATGTGGTCGCGCTCGCGATGCTGCCCGTCCGGCGGGTAGTAGGGCACGCTTTCGTAGCCCGGCACCTGCGGATGCGCGCCGTAGGCATCGGCCAGCACTAGCACGTGGCGCTGCGCTTCATGGCGGAAGAAGTAGTAGATGCCTTCATCTTCCATCAGCCGGCTGACGAAATCGAAGCTGGTCTCGCGGTACTGCACGCAGTACTCGCGCTCGCAGTAGCTGCGGCTCAAGGCATCCTCGAAATCGGAAAAGCCCAGGTCGCGGAACACCTGCTTGATGATTTGCGGTGCGCTCAGGTGCTGGAAAATGCGGCAGTCGCTGGTGCGGGTCAGCAGCCACAACCACGGCCGCAGGGTGACCCGGTAGCTGGCGAACTGGCCCTGATCGACCGCCTGGCTGCAGCGGGCGACGATGCCATGGAAGTAGCGAGAGGTGCCCAAGCCCTGTTGCACGCTCAGGCTCATCGGCTTGCCCAGCAGGGCGTTGAGGTCGATGGCCGGGTCGTCGCTGGTCAGCCGCAGCTCATAGTCGAACAGGCGGCCGAGCTCGTCGCTGCCGCCCATTTCTGCCAGGATCAGCTTGTCCGGCCCCAACGGGCTGTTGATCTGCGCCAGGCGCGTGAACTGCGTGAACAGCATGGTCGGTCCTGTCAGTCGGCTGCGCCGAAGTCATAGTGCAAGTCGTTGTCGCGACGGCTGATGCGTACGCTGGCCAGCGGCTTGCCTTCGAGCATGCGGGTGAGAAACTCGCGGCTCATGTCCGGCAGCAGGCCGTTGGTGAGGATGGCGTCGATCATGCGGCCACCGCTTTCGGTTTCGCTGCAGCGCGAAACGACCAGCTCGACCACACCGTCGTCGTAGGCGAAGCCTACCTTGTGCGTGCCTTCCACGCGCTTACGAACGCGCTCCAGCTGCAGACGGGTGATGGCCTTGAGCATGGCGTCGCTGAGCGGGTAGTAGGGGATGGTCACCAGTCGGCCGAGCAGCGCCGGCGGGAAGATCTCTAGCAGAGGCTGGCGCAGCTGGCTGGCTACCGTGTCCGGGTCGGGCAGAGCCTGCGGGTCGTTGCAGGTACGCGCGATCAGCTCGGTTCCAGCGTTGGTGGTAAGCAGGATCAGGGTATTGCGGAAGTCGATCTGGCGGCCTTCGCCGTCTTCCATCACGCCCTTGTCGAACACCTGGAAAAAGATCTCGTGCACGTCCGGGTGGGCCTTTTCTACCTCGTCCAACAGCACCACGCTGTACGGCCGGCGGCGCACCGCCTCGGTCAGCACGCCGCCCTCGCCATAGCCGACATAGCCGGGCGGGGCGCCCTTTAGGGTGGACACGGTGTGCGCTTCCTGGAACTCGCTCATGTTGATGGTGATCAGGTTCTGCTCACCGCCGTACAGCGCCTCGGCCAGGGCCAGTGCGGTCTCGGTCTTGCCCACGCCGGAGGTGCCGGCGAGCATGAACACGCCGATCGGCTTGTGCGGGTTGTCGAGGCCGGCGCGGGAGGTCTGGATGCGCTTGGCGATCATTTGCAGCGCGTGGTCCTGGCCGATGATGCGCTTGGCCAGCAGGCTGTCGAGGTTGAGCACGGTCTCGATCTCGTTGCGCGCCATGCGCCCCACCGGAATCCCGGTCCAGTCGGCCACCACCGAGGCGACGGCCTGGTAGTCCACGGTCGGCAGAATCAACGGGCTCTCGCCTTGCAGCGCGCTCAGGCGCTGTTGCAGGTCGGCCAGTGCTTCGCGCAGTTCGGAGTTTGCTGGCAACGCCGCGTCCTGGTCGACCACACCGGCCTGGTCGCGCAGCTGCGCGCGGGTGGCCAGCAACTGATCGACCAGGGCCTTTTCCTCGGCCCAGCGGCTTTCCAGGGTGGCTAGGCGTTGGCGCTCCTCGGCCAGCAAGCCGTCGGCCTGGGCCTGGCGCTGCCCGGTGGCCACGCCGATGGCGGCTTCGCGGGCGATGATCGCCTGTTCGACCTCCAGCGCCTCGATGCGCCGGCGGCTGTCATCGACCTCGGCCGGCACCGCGTGCAGGCTGATGGCCACGCGCGCGCAGGCGGTATCGAGCAGGCTCACCGACTTGTCCGGCAGTTGGCGCGCGGGGATGTAGCGGTGGGACAGCTTGACCGCGGCCTCGAGTGCCTCGTCGAGGATCTGCACCTGATGGTGCTGTTCCATGGTCGATGCCACTCCACGCATCATCAGCAGGGCCTTGGCTTCGCTCGGCTCAGCCACCTGCACCACCTGGAAGCGGCGGGTCAGGGCCGGGTCTTTCTCGATGTGTTTCTTGTATTCGGCCCAGGTGGTCGCCGCCACTGTGCGCAGGCTGCCACGGGCCAGGGCCGGCTTGAGCAGGTTGGCCGCATCGCCGGTGCCGGCTGCGCCCCCTGCACCGACCAGGGTGTGTGCTTCATCGATGAACAGGATGATCGGCTTGGGCGACGCCTGCACATCCTCGATCACCTGGCGCAGGCGCTGTTCGAATTCGCCTTTCATGCTGGCGCCGGCCTGCAGCAGGCCGACATCCAGGCTGCGCAGTTCTACGTCCTTGAGCGCCGGCGGCACATCGCCGGCGACGATGCGCAAGGCGAAGCCTTCCACCACGGCGGTTTTGCCGACACCGGCCTCGCCGGTAAGGATCGGGTTGTTCTGCCGGCGGCGCATGAGGATATCGACCAGCTGACGGATCTCTTCGTCGCGCCCGACGATAGGGTCAAGCTTGCCGCTGCGCGCCTGTTCGGTAAGGTCGACGGTAAAGCGCTTGAGCGCCTCCTGCTTGCCCATCGCCGCCGGCGCCACGGCGCCGCTGGCTTCGCCGGGCAGCGCAGCGCTGAAGCCGTCGGTGGCAGCCAGGTGGTTTTCCGGCGAGTCGCCCACGTACTCGCTGAAGCGTTCGCTCAGCGCCTCGACCTTCACTTTGCCGAATTCGCTGGACAGCCCCTGCAGGGCATGGCGCAGGCTCGGGGTCTTGAGGATGCCGACCAGCAGGTAGCCGGTGCGCACCTGGCTTTCGCCGAACATCAGGCTGCCGTATACCCAGCCGCGTTCGACGGCTTCTTCCACCTGCGAAGAGAGGTCGGTGATCGACGTCGAACCGCGCGGCAGGCGGTCCAGGGCATCGGTCAGGTCACGGGCCAGGCGCGCCGGCTCGATATCGCACTGGCGTACGATGCGGTGCAGGTCGCTGTCCTGCAGTTGCAGCAATTGGTGCAGCCAGTGCACCAGCTCGACATAGGGGTTGCCCCGCAGTTTGCAAAATACCGTGGCGGCCTCGATGGCCTTGTAGGCGACGCTGTTGAGTTTGCCGAACAGCGCGGCGCGGCTGATTTCACCCATGGTCCTGGTTCCTTGTGTGGTGGGCGGCGGCCGGCTGGTCGGCGTAGTACCGGGCCAGCTTCAGGTCGCGTGCATCGTGCAGAGGGCGGCCGAGCCAGGTGTCGAAACCCAGGCGTTGGCCGGCATTGAGTTGCAGCGCAGGCACCTGGTCCTGCGCAAGGATCAGGTTCAGGTCCCAGTCCAGCTCCTGGCCCAGGTACTCGGCGACCCAGGACGCCAGTTCGACGAAAGCCTGCCCGCCGGGCAGCAGGGCGTGGTACTGGTCGAGGCTGAGTGGGCCCAGGCACAGGCGGAACTTGTGCTGGCGGTCCCAGACGTAGCGGCCCAGACACAGGTCCACGCCCAGGCGGTTGGCGCGCACGCCGAGCTGGCTGCGTTCGGGCAGTTCTAGCCATTGGCCGACGTATTCTTCCAGCGTCACCGGCACGCCAAAATAGCCGCCAAGTATGCTGCGCAGGCCATCCGGGTAGCGGGTTTGCGCGCTCAGGTGGCCCGACCAGTGCAGTTTGCCGGTGTCGGCCAGCGCGCCCTGACCTTGCAGTTCGGGCTGGCCACGGCCACTCAGCGCCGCCAGGCGCGCGGCCCAGTAGTCGTCACCCGGGCGGTCGTGGCTGACCGTCGGGCGCGCTTCGGCCCAGGCTCGGTAGAACAGGCTCAGCAGGCGGTGATGGAAGACGTCCAGGAACGCCTTGCTGGTCGCGTCGCCGTGGTTGCGCTGGCGCTCGCGCATGTATTCGGTGAGGTGCAGTGGCAGCGGGCCATTGGGGCCACCCAGGCCGAAGAAGAACTGCTCCAGGCGCGCCGGCTGGTCGCCGTCGGCACTGACCGCAGCCAGGGTCGCCGGGGCGAACCCGCAGTCCAAGCGCTGGCCCAGGCGCACCGGCTCGTCGGCCAGGCGCAGGGAATGGCCGAAGCGTGGCAGCTCGGGGTGCTGCGCCTCGAGGCGGCGCAGCGCCTGGAAGAAATCGTACGCCCAGGGCTGCGCCTGCATGGCCTGCAAGGTATTCATAACGTCGGCCTGCGCCCGGGTTTAGCGGCCCAGCGCATGATCTCGCCACGTTCGCTGGTGCGCAGTACAGTTTCGGTGAAGCTGTTGATCGACACATAGCGGGTCAGGAAACGTTCGAACACCGCACCCAGCAGGAACACGCCGGTGCCGCGGAAGGCGTTCTCATCGAAGGTCAGGGTAATTTCCAGGCCACGCCCGAACACGATTGGCCCCGGCATCGGCAGGCGCCGCGTGCAGGGCTTGCTGCTGACCTCGCGCAGGCCGTCGATCTGCAGGTTCAGGGCGCTGTCCTGCGGGTCGCCGTACAGGCGCAGCAGTTCGCGCAGGGCAGCGGCGCCCTGGCCGTGTTCGGCCAGCGACAGGTAGTTCAGCGACAGCTGGCTGATCAGGCGCCAGGCGCGGTTGTCGTGGGCATGGCTGGCTTTGGGCCTGCCCGGGCCGGCCAGGCAGCGGATGCCGGCCACCGGCGCGCTGTCGGCCAGGCTGAAGTCGCTGCGGCCATCGCCCACGTTCATGAACAGCGGCAGGTCACGGTTGCTGCACAGGGCGCTGATACCCAGCTGGCGCAGGTCGTGGCGGTACGGCGCCTGCTGGCCGTCAACCAGGCTGATGAACGTCTCGCTCCCCATGTAGCTGGAGCGGGTACCGTTGCGGCGCTGGTCACTGGACAACACCCGTGGCTCGCGGCGCACGATGTAGTAGGCCTGGTCGCGGCCATAGCGCGACGGGTCGCGCACGGCGTAGAACGGCAGGAATTCCTGGTCCGGGCCGGTGCCGTAGCCGGTGACCCGCTGCAGCGAGTGAATCTCGAAATCGGTGGGCCGGGTGCGGTCGGCGATCACGTGGTGCTCATGCACCCGATCGGTCAGGTGCAGGCGGTCGACCCGGCGCGGGAACAGGTTGATCGCCGGGGTGCAGAACGGCACGAACTGGCTGGCGCCGACGCTGCTTTCCAGGCTCTGGTCGAAACGCTCGAACAACACCAGCACTTCCAGCGTCTGGCCGCTGCAGCGCTGCACCGCCCGTTCCAGCCCGGCGATATTGACGAACAGAAAGCGCTGCGGCAGGGCGAAATATTCCTGCAATAGGCGGTAGCCCTGGAACGCCTGCGGCACCACCGGCAATGCTGCCTCGCGGTCATCGAAGCCACACGGGCGCAGCGCCTGCTCGACGGGAATACGCTCCACCCAGTCTGCGCCGGGTTGGCGGACGAACACCGCGCAAGCGCTGCCCAGCAGTTGCTCGTAGAGGCGGAACGGGGTTTCGTCGGCGCCGTTGAGGTACAGCGGTAGATGGCTGAGCGGCAGGCTGGCGAACGGCACCTCGGCGCCAGTGCGCAAGGTCAGGCGCAGGCCGGCGCGGGCCTGCGGCACGCTGCCGGCTAGGCGCCCGAGCACCGCACCGGGGTTGCCGAAGTACTCGGCGGCGGCCACCTGCAACGGCCACAAGGTAACGTCCTGGGTGCTGCGGAACTCGCACGGGGTCTGCGAGTTGCGCCCCAGGTTGGCGCGCAGCACACTGTCACGCGGCAGGCGGAAACCGCTGGCCAGCGAACCCTCGTCGGGGTCGGTCTGCAGTTGCACCACGGTCATCGATGGGGTCGGCGCCAGGTAGTGTGGGTAGGCGATTTCCAGCAGGTTGTGGGTGAAAGTCGGGTACTCGGCGTCGAGCTTGAGCTGCACCCGGGCGGTGAGGTAGGCGAAGCCTTCGAGCAGGCGCTCGACATACGGGTCGGCGCACTCGATGCCGGACAACGTCAGGCGCCCGGCAATTTTCGGGTATTCCCTGGCGAACTCCGCGGCACTCTCGCGAATGTGCTGCAACTCCTGGTTGTACAGCTCGAGCATGCGCGGGTTCATGCACGCCTCCGGCGTTCGGCGGGGGCCACACGCACATGCCCGGACTCAAGGTCGATGTCGGTCTGCAGCAGCAACGGCAGCGCCGCTGGCTGGGCCCACAGGTCGCCTTCGATCTCGAAGCTCAAGGCGTTGGCGTTCATCTCGCCGGGCGCGGCCTGGGCCCGCACCTTGAGGGTGTGGGGGAGAATGCGTGGCTCGTAGGTGGCGATGGCCTGGTGGATGATGCGTTCCAGGGCGGCCAGGTCAATGTTCGAGGCGCTGTTGCCGGCCAGCGCCGGTAGCCCATAGTTGACCACCGAGGCCCCGGCCGGGGTGTCCAGGGTGGTGACGCTGTCGAGCAGCGAAGTGGTGTTGAGCAACCAGGCGAGGTCGCGCAGCACAGAGGCCTTGAGCTGGTGCAGGCTGAGCACGCGCTTGTCCGGGGCTTCCTGCGGGTTGCCCGGGTTGTCGTCGGTCAGGCGGTCCAGCAGCGACGGCTGCAGGCGGTCGCGGGCGGCGATCTCGGCTACCACTCGAACAGCCCCACGAAGTTCTTCTGGTCCACAGGGCCACGCGAGCAACTGCCGCCACGGGCCAGGATGGAGGGCTCCAGGCGCGTGCCGAGCTGACGCACGGCCTGGAACTGGCTGTCGCAACGGCCAGGTTGCGCCGGGTCTGGCTGCACATGGCTGACAATGATGATCTGCGCCCCCTTGAATTGTTCGACGCGTGGCTTGCCGCTGTCGCGCCCTGGGCTGAGCTGGCAGGGCCAGGGCATGTCCAGTTGCAGCAGCGAGGCATCGGCTTTGCGCAGCGCGCAGCGGCCTTGGTGGTTAACCAGCGCAAGGGTGTGGCCGCCCAAGTTCACCTCAGGCGCCGCGCCCGACGGGGCAGCGGGCGCCTGGGCACACGCGTTCAAGGCGAATGCGAGCAGCAGCGCCGGCAGCAGGGTTGTGCATGCAGGTCTCATTTGAGCTCCCAGAACCAGACAGCCTTGGATCGGTGCGCCTGGTCGGCGAAATAGCCCGTGACCCGGCCTCGGTCCCACAGATCGATGTGGTCGCCGGTACGGTTGTCGAATGCCTGCCCGGCACGGGCGAAGCAATCCTTGAAGAAGATGATGCCGCGCTTCTCGCTGAGCTTGAGGCGGTCGTCGGCGCTGCCGCTCAGTTGTAGGGGTGCGCCGAGATGGTACTTCCACAACCAGTTGGCCAGCGACTCGGCGCCCCGGGCATGGCCATGAGCACAGCGCGGTTCGCTGTAGCTGCCGGCGTTCACCTTGATGGTGTGTTCGCCATTGAGCGCAATGCTCATGCGAATGGCGCACTGGTTGTCCCAGCCGCCGTCGCAAGGCGACGAGTCAGTCGGGTAGGCATTCCACAGGTTGATGAAAGAAGGCTTGGCCATGGGTTCACCGTAAGCGGGTGAGGTGAGGGAAGGGCGCCCACGCCAGCCAAGGCGGCGCGGACGCAGTCGGTCAGATCTTGACGTTGGAGCGGATGTTCCAGCCGTACTTGATCGGGCCGCCTTCCTTGCTGCCGTCGGCTTTCTGCGGCTGATAATCGACGGTGACCTTGGCGAAGTTCAGGGTCACGTTCTCGGTCAGGCGGTCGTCGCTGCCCGAGCCACCGGTGCTGAGCGAGCTGATGATGACTTCTTCAAGGTTGATGATCAGGTACTCGACCTGACTCTCGCCCCCGGCCTTGCGCACGGTCAGCTTGACCTTGTCGATGTGCTTGCCGCTGGAGCAGTGGGCCATCAGGTTGGGGCTGGACTTGTCGATGTACTTGGTGATCGACAGGTCCTGGATGTTGACCTTGCCCGAGCCGCCGCCGCTGCCCGTGTGCATGTTGCCGGACTGGGACATGCCCCAGCTCCAGTTGAGCACGTCGATTTCGTCCTTGTGGGCCTTGTCGTGGGACTCGCCCTTGATGTCGCCGATCTTGATGAAAATATCTACAGCCATGATGTCCTCGGTATTACGCGTCAGGTTGGCGGTTGGGTGCAGTTAGGGCTGTCAGACAGCCCGGGGGCGGTCAGGCCCCTTTGGCCGAAGGCAGCTTCGATACCAGGCGCAGCGACACGGTCAGCCCTTCGAGCTGGTAGTGGGGGCGCAAGTAGAAGCGCGAGTTGTAGTAACCCGGGTTGCCTTCGACGTCCTCGACCACGACCTCGGCCGCTGCCAGCGGGTGCTGGGCCTTGGTGGTCTCGGTGGAGTGCGCCGGGTCGCCGTCGACGTAGTTGAGGATCCAGTCCTGCAGCCAGCGCTGCATCTCGTCCTTTTCCTTGAACGAGCCGATCTTGTCGCGAACGATGCACTTGAGGTAGTGCGCGAAGCGGCAGGTGGCGAACAGATACGGCAGGCGCGCGGCCAGGTTGGCGTTGGCGGTGGCGTCCGGGTCGTCGTACTCTGCTGGCTTCTGCAGCGACTGGGCGCCGATGAAGGCCGCGAAGTCGGTGTTCTTCTTGTGCAGCAGCGGCATGAAACCGTTCTTCGCCAGCTCTGCTTCGCGGCGGTCGGAAATGGCGATTTCGGTCGGGCACTTCATGTCCACACCACCGTCGTCGGTGGGGAAGGTGTGCGCCGGCAGGCCCTGCACTTCGCCACCCGATTCCACGCCACGGATGCGCGAGCACCAGCCGTAGTGCTTGAACGAGCGGTTGATGTTCACAGCCATGGCATAGGCGGCGTTGGCCCATGTGTACTTGCTGCTGTCGGCGCCATCAGTGTCTTCTTCGAAGGCGAAGGCCTCGACCGGGTCTGTCTTGGCGCCGTATGGCAGGCGCGCCAGGAAGCGCGGCATGGTCAGGCCGATGTAGCGCGAATCTTCCGACTCACGCAGCGAGCGCCAGCCAGCATACTCCGGGGTGGTGAAGATCTTGGTCAGGTCGCGCGGGTTGCTCAGTTCCTGCCACGAGCCCATGCCCATCACGGTCGGCGAGGCGGCGGCGATGAACGGCGCGTGCATTGAGGCGCAGACTTTCGACATCTCTCCCAGCAGCTCGACGTCGGGTGGCGACTGGTCGAAGTAGTAGTCGCCGACCAGGCAGCCGTAAGGTTCGCCGCCGAACTGGCCGTACTCTTCTTCGTACAGCTTCTTGAAGATCGGACTCTGGTCCCAGGCGGTGCCCTTGAACTTCTTCAAGGTCTTGTGCAGGTCGGTCTTCGACACGTTGAGCACACGAATCTTCAGCTGCTCGTCGCTTTCGGTGTTGTTGACCAGGTAGTGCAGGCCGCGCCAGGCGCTTTCCAGCTGCTGGAAATCATCGTGGTGGATGATCTGGTTGACCTGGGCGGTGAGCTTGGCGTCGATGGCGGCAATGATCTGCTCGATCGAACCGATGGCGTCGTTGGACACCAGGCTGGTCTGCGCCAGGGCCTGCTCGGCCAAGGTACGCACGGCGCTTTCCACCGCTTCCTTGGCGCGCTCGGTCTTGGGTTTGAACTCCTGCAGCAGCAGGCTGGCGAATTCGCTCGGGTCCTGGGTGGCGCCGGCCGACTGGGCCTGGGCTTCGCGCAATGGATCGTTCATGGGCTGTCTCCTCAGGCCTTGGGCTCGTTGTCGACGGGTTTCGGCGCGCTGGCCAGTGCCTGTAGCAGGGCCGGGTCCTTGATGGCCTTGAGGATGATGTCCTCGGCACCGGTCTTGCCGTCCATGTAGGTCAGCAGGTTGGCCAGCTGGGTGCGCGCCTCGAGCAGCTGGTTGAGGGCATCGACCTTGCGTGCCACGGCGGCCGGGCTGAAGTCGTCCATGCTCTCGAAGGTAATGTCCAGGCTCAGGTTGCCTTCGCCGGTCAGCTCGTTGGGCACGTTGAAGGCCACGCGTGGCTTCATGGCCTTCAGGCGCGAATCGAAGTTGTCGACATCGATCTCCAGGAACTTGCGTTCGGCTACCGCAGGCAGCGGTTCGGCCGGCTTGCCGGCGAGGTCCGACAGCACGCCCATGACGAATGGCAGCTGGACTTTCTTCTCGGCGCCGTAGAGCTCGACGTCATATTCGATCTGCACCCTCGGCGCACGGTTGCGTGCGATGAATTTCTGGGAGCTGTCTTTCGCCACGTTGTTCCTCCTGGTCGCCGGTGCGGCGGCGCTGTTCGTTGCGGGCGTCGGTGTTGATGCGGGCCGAGGGCGTCAGTTGTCCTCGGTGCCGCGCAGGTTCTCGAATTGCGACCAGCCATCGGGGATCAGGTCGCGGACAATGGTTGCGAAATCGGCATTGACCAGCCGCTTCGCCCGGTGCAACAGCACCGGCAGCGGGCTGGAGGGCTCGTGGCGGGCGTAGTACTGCAACAGCCGGTCGAGGCTCTGCTGCACGTCCTCGCGGCTGTTTACTTCGCCCGGGCGGGCGGCAGGCCGGGCGCTGGGGCTGGCGGCGGCGGGCGGCGCTTGCTCGCGGGTGGTCACCGGTGCTTCGGTGGCGGCCAGGGCAGGGCCTGCCCCGGCCGGGGCGTAATCGGCGAGCACCTGCTGCACCTGGCGCAGCGGCTGGCGCAGAGCCGACAGGTCGACGCCACTGGCCGAGCCGACCTGGTCGTTGACCCGCTGTTCGATGACGTCCACCGCCTCGCGGGCCAGCTGCAGGGCGGCCTGGCACTGCAGCACCTGGTCTTCGTCGGCGTCACGCAGGGCGGCGGCCAGTTCTTCGGCGCTGAGCTGTTCGCTGGCAAAGTGCTGCACGCCGGCGGCATGCAATGCAGCGCGCAGGGTGACCGGGCCGAAGGCGCGCGAGCGCACCAGCACGGCGTCGCGCAGCAGGCCGATATTGGTGTCGCAGGTCAGGCCGGCCAGGGCGTTGACCCGTACCGTGGGGTCGTTGTCGTCGGCGGCGTCCAGCTGCGGGTGCAGGTAGAGCCAATACTCGGCAAGCAGGTCGCGGATCAGTTCCAGGCTGGTGGCCAGGCCCGGCAGGCCATGCAGGGCGAGGTTGGCCTGCAACAGAAAATGGGTGATGCGCAGGTCCTTGCTGCGTTGCAGCAAGCGGCTGCATGCCTGCTCGATGTCGCGCCACTGCGGCGGCTCGGCGGGCTGAACGGCATCGCCCATGACGCGCTCGGGGCGGCCCTGGGCATCACGCTCCAGTTGCAGAAACTCAGCGTCATATTCGAGGTCTTCGCCGCAGGGGAAGTCAGCAGAAACAGCGGCGAGCAACGGCGATGCGTACACCAGAATTCGATCTCCCTATCGGCCCTTGGTGAGGGCGTGTTCTTGTGCGAACTTGCAAATGTGAACTGGCGCACAAACTTTTTAACGCGTGTCGAAGTGGTATCACGATGATATTATTTTGGCACTTCGAAGTTGCGCATTTATGGTTTATTTATTTGCAGGTGTCAAGGTAAGCTACGCGCCGCCGAGTGCCTGCTGTGACGCTGTTGGCAGTAGCCAGGCACCGCTCGTCATGGATTCTGGTTTGGCTACGGCATTGGCGTTACATACCCTTCATATATTTTTGGTTTTTGCCTGGGCTATGTGAATCAAGCGTTGCAGCGGTGTTCGAGTGGCTTGGCGCACTAACTCGAATGGATGGATCGACGTTCTAAACGGATGCAAGGAGGCATGATGGCACTTTGCCTAACTATCACCAGCTATCACAAGATTACCCCTGGACAATGTCCGGAAATGCGGCTGGAGAGCGGTGCCATCACTATTGGTCGCGCGGCTAACAATGACTGGGTACTTCCCGACCCGGAACGGTTGGTATCGTCTCGGCATTGTGTGATCCAGTCCAAGAATGGCCAGTATTACTTGACCGACGACAGCACCAATGGTGTCGAGTTAGTTTGTGCCGGTATTCGTTTGCGTCGTGGTAACAGTGAGCCGTTGATGAATGGCGAAGTTATCCGTATTGGTGAATACGAGATACAGGCGCGGATCGACGCGAGCCTGCCTGGCAGCCTTGAAAGCGAGCCCCAGGCGCACAGTTTCGAAGCGCTGATGGCCAACCAGATGGCCGCCCCGGCCATGCCTGCCCCGGCGATTTCCGGGGCGCCGGCTGCGCTCCTGCAGGGGGCTTCGAGCCATGACACCCTGCCTGACCTGTTCGATTTCCTCGGCCCGGCCAGCGTGCCGCCGGTCAGCCAGCCCGACCACGTCCCTGCCCAGCAGCATGACTTTCGCCCACCAACCCCGTTGGCTCCGCCGGCACCGACTGCCGCCCCGGCCACCCCGGGGATGATCCCGGAAGACTGGGACCTGCTCGGCTCCACGCCGGCTGCAGCGCCGGCGGCAGTGGCCCCGGCCCCGGCTGCGGCTGCGGCTGCGGCTGCGGATAAGATATCGCCACCGTCAGCGCCGCCGGTGAAAGCGGCAGCGGCAGCGGTCGCGCCGCCTGCCGCTGCGCCCGCACCGGCCATGGCCAGCGACGCCCTGTTGCAGGCGTTCCTGCGCGGCGCTGGCATCGAGCACCTGCGCATCGACGCCGCCGATGCCGCCGCGCAGATGGAGGCCATCGGCCGTAGCTACCGCCTGATGGTAGAGGGCCTGATCGATGTTTTGCGTGCGCGCAGTAGCCTAAAGGGCGAGTTCCGCATGCAGCAGACCACCATTGCCCCGGTGCAGAACAACCCGCTGAAATTCGCCCCCAATGCCGACGAGGCGTTGCTGTTGCTGCTGCGCCACGGCAACCAGGCGTTTATGCCGGCAGACCAGGCGGTGCGCGAGAGCTTCGATGATCTGCGCGCCCACCAGCTGGCGGTGATGGCCGGTGTGCAAGCTGCCATCCAGCACTTGCTGGCGTGTTTCCAGCCGGCCCGCCTGGAGCAGCGCCTGGCACCGGCTGCCGGGCTGGCCAAGCTGTTCGGCGGCTCGCGTCAGGCGCATTGCTGGCAGCAGTTTACCGAGCTTTACGGGCAGATTTCCCGCGAGGCCGAAGACGATTTTCAAGAGCTGCTAGGCCGCGAATTCAGCCGCGCCTACCAGGTCCACAGCAGCCGTGCGCAACGTCGCTGAGTGCATCCGGGAAGCCCAAGGTACGTCATGAGGACAAGGATGAAAGCAATACCACTGGTAGCCGCCATGAGCCTGGTGCTGCTCGCGGCCTGCAGCAAGGACACGCCTGTTGCCGCGGTTGCCAACGAGGTGCCGGAGCGCGCCGCCGTGACCCTGTATTTCAGCGCTGCCGCCGGGCTGAACCCGGGCCCTGGTGGCGCCCCGGCGCCGGTCCGGGTGCGCCTTTTCGAGCTGAAGAACAGCGCCGCCTTCGCCCGCGCCGACTACTTTGCCCTGGCCGAACGCGCCCAGGCCACCCTCGGCGCCGACCTGATCGACCAGGACGAAGTGCTATTGCAGCCCGGCGGGCAATTGCGCCTCGAGCGCCCGCTGGACCCCGCCACGCGCCATATCGGCCTGGTGGTCGGTTATCGCGAGATCGACCAGGCCCAGTGGCGCAGCGTAATGCCTGTGCCGCCGCGCGACTACCAGATCAGCCTCGATGTGCGTGACGTGCGCAGCGCCGAGGCCACCCCCCAACCTGAACCTGCCCGCTAGGCAATCGGAGCCCCCATGTCCTGGAACAATCGCGTGGTCTGGTCGGAAGGCATGTTCATCACGACCCAGCATTTCCAACAGCACGACCGCTACCTCGAACACCTGGTAGACGCCCGCAGCCGGCCATTGAGCGCTGCTGCCTGGGGGTTCTCCGAACTGCTGTTCGACCAGGGCCTGCTCGCCCAGGGCAAGGTGGCAATCATCAGTGCCCGCGGCCTGCTGCCCGATGGTACACCGTTCGACATACCCCGCGACGACCTGCCGCCAGCGCCGCTGGAGGTGCCCGACGCGCTGCGCGATGGCGTGGTCCACCTGGGCCTGCCGCTCAAGCGCGCCGGGGCCCGCGACACCGTCGACGAAGGCGAGGCCAGCGCTGGCGCCCGCTACATCAGCCGGGTCAGTGAAGTGCGTGACGACAATGCGCCGTTTGAGAACCGTGCCGCGCTGGCCCTCGGCAGCCGCGCTTTGCGCCTGCTGCTCAGCGAGGATGGCCTGAGCGACTACGCCGCCCTCGGCATGCTGCGCATCCGCGAAAAGCGCGCCGACCGTGCCCTGATGGTGGATGACAGTTACATCCCGCCGCTGCTTGACGTGGCGGCCAGCCAGCAGTTGTCCGGCTTCTGCGGCGAGTTGCTGGGGCTGCTGCACCAGCGTGGCGAAGCGCTGGCCGGGCGAGTGGTCGCCTCGGCCAATGGCGGGGCGTCGGAGATTGCCGACTTCATGCTGCTGCAACTGGTCAACCGCGCCCAGCCGCTGATCGAGCACCTCAATCAGCTGAGCCCGTTGCA
This sequence comes from Pseudomonas sp. xss_4, assembly GCF_043104125.1. NCBI lineage: Bacteria > Pseudomonadati > Pseudomonadota > Gammaproteobacteria > Pseudomonadales > Pseudomonadaceae > Pseudomonas > Pseudomonas sp. xss_4. The sequence goes on along the minus strand of NZ_JBICKJ010000011.1, from coordinate 47,273 downwards.
CCCCGAGCGCCTGTACAGCGAGTTGGTGGCGCTGGCCGGCGAGTTCGCCACCTTCACCCGTGATGGCCGGCGCCCGCTCAGCTTCCCGGTGTACCAGCACGACGACCTGGCAGCGACCTTCGCGCCGGTGATGAGCGCATTGCGCGAGGCCCTCTCGACGCTGATCGACAGCAAGGCGGTGGCGATTCCGATCGTCGAGAAGGCCTACGGCATCCATGTCGGCATGCTCGCCGACCGCAGCCTGCTCGACAGCGCCAGCTTCATCCTCGTGGTGCGCGCCGACGTGCCCAGCGAGACCCTGCGCAGCCGCTTCGGCCAACAGAGCAAGATCGGCTCGGTAGAGCACATTCGCGACCTGGTTAACCTGCAACTGCCGGGCATCGGCCTGCTGCCGTTGCCGGTGGCGCCACGGCAGATTCCGTTCCACGCCGGTTCCACCTACTTCGAGCTCGACCGTGGCAGCGAACACTGGAAGCAGCTGCAGCATTCCGGTGGCTTTGCCTTCTACGTCGCCGGCGAATTCCCCGGCCTGAGCCTGGCCTTCTGGGCCATTCGAGGATAACCCGCGATGCACCCGGACGATCCGCTGGCCAACGACCGTACCCAGTTCATGCCGCGCCCCGGGGGCCGCGCCGCGCAACCGGCCCCGGCTCCCGCGCCGTTGCAGCTGCCGGCCGAGCCGCTGGCGCCCGGCCAGGGCATGGGCCTCAACCCGCTGGAGCAGGCCGCCGGGCCGCTGCTGGCCTTGCTTACCCGTCTGCGCAACACCATCGCCCACTCAGCGCCGGCCAGCCTGCGCGCGCAGTTGCTGGCCTACCTGCGCGAGTTCGAAACTCGTGCCGAAGCTGCTGGGGTCGTGCGTAACGAGGTGCTGCTGGCGCGCTACGCACTGTGCACCGCGCTGGACGAGGCGGTGCTCAGCACGCCGTGGGGCAGTGCCAGCGACTGGAGCCGGCAGAGCTTGCTGATCACCGTGCACAACGAGGCCTGGGGCGGCGAGAAAGTATTCCAGTTGATGGAGCATTGCCTGCAAAGCCCGCGCGAACGCCTCAACCTGCTGGAGCTGCTGTACCTGTGCACCAGCCTCGGCTTCGAAGGCCGCTACCGGGTCATGAACGATGGCCGCGCCCAGCTCGAAGCACTGCGCGAGCGCGCCGCTGCGGCGATTCGCAGCGCCCGTGGCGAGCGCGAGCGCGAACTGTCGCCGCACTGGCGCGGGGCGACCGTGAGCCGCGATCGCCTGGCCCAGTTCGTGCCGCCATGGGTAGGCCTGGCGGTGGCCGTGGCGTTGCTGTTGCTGCTGCTGTTCGGTCTGCGCCTGAAGCTGGCTGCCGATGCCGAGCCGGTGTTCCGTGGTATCCACGCGCTGGGCGAGATCCCGGTGCAGGCCATGGACCGCCCGGTGGTGCAGCCCAAGCCGGTGCAGCGCCCGCGCCTGGCCGGGTTCCTCGCTGACGACATCAAGGCTGGCCGGGTCGCCGTCGAAGATGCGGTGGACCGTTCGGTGGTGATCATTCGCGGCGATGAGCTATTCGCCAGTGCCAGCGCCAGCATCAAGGGCGATTTCCAGCCGTTGGTGCTGCGCATTGCCGACGCCGTGGCCAAGGTCAAGGGCAATGTGCGGGTGACCGGGCATAGCGACAATCAGCGCATCGCGACACTGCGCTTCCCGTCCAACTGGGCCTTGTCGCAGGCGCGCGCCGAAGAGGTCAAGGGCCTGCTCGCTACGCGCACAGGGCAGCCCGAGCGCTTCAGCGCCGAAGGATTAAGCGACACCGAACCGCTGGCGTCGAACGACACCGCGCAAGGTCGGGCGAAGAATCGCCGGGTTGAAATCACCGTGCTGGCGGAGGGTGTTGAGTGAAGGCGTTGTTCAGTTTTGTCATTCGCTGGGTGATCCCGCTGCTGGGCCTGATCGCCCTGAGCCTGATCATCTGGTTTGTCGGGCCGTTGCTGGAAGTGCTGGCGCCGCCCGCACCGCGCTGGCTGCTGATTGTCCTGCTGTTCGCCGTGTGGGGCGCCTACCGCGCCTGGCGCATCGTGCAGGCGCGTCGGCAGGCGGCCAAGGTCATGCAGAGCCTGGCCGCCGAGACCGCTCCGGACCCGGCCAGCGTGGCCACCGCCGAAGAGCTGGCCGCCCTGCGCCAGCGCATGGACGAGGCCCTGGCCCTACTGAAAAAGGCCCGCCTGGGCGGTGACGAGCGGCGCAACCTCTACGAGCTGCCGTGGTACGTGATCATCGGCCCGCCCGGTTCCGGCAAGACCACCGCGCTGGTCAATTCCGGGCTGCATTTCCCGCTGGCCGCGCAATTGGGCAAGGGCGCCATCCGCGGGGTGGGCGGCACGCGCAACTGCGACTGGTGGTTCACCGACCAGGCGGTGCTGCTCGATACCGCCGGCCGCTACACCACCCAGGACAGCCACGCCCAAGTCGACAAGGCGGCCTGGCTGGGCTTCCTCGACCTGCTTAAGACCCAGCGCTCGCGCCGCCCGATCGACGGTGCGTTCATTGCCATCAGCCTGGCCGACCTGCTGCTGGGCAGCGACGCCGAGCGTGCCGCCCATGCCGTAGCGATCCGTGCGCGCATCCAGGAGCTGTACAGCCAGCTGGGCGTGCGCTTCCCGGTGTACCTGATGCTGACCAAGCTGGACCTGGTGCCGGGCTTCATGGAGTTCTTCGACAACCTGGGCAAGGACGAGCGCGCCCAGGTGTGGGGCATGACCTTCCCGCTGGATACCCTCGAGCAGGGTGCTGATAGCCCGTTGGCACAGTTCGACAACGAGTTCGGCCTGCTCGAACAGCGCCTTGGCGAGCGCCTGGTCGAGCGCCTGCAACAGGAACGCGACCCGACCCGGCGCGACCTGATCTACGGCTTTGTGCAACAGTTCGCCGCCCTGCGCGGCGACCTCAAGGGCTTGCTCGATGGCATCTTCAAGCCCAACGCCTTCGAGGCGCGGGCCTTGCTGCGCGGTGTGTATTTCACCAGCGGCACCCAGGAAGGTAGCCCCATCGACCGGCTGATCGGCAGCATGGCCCAGAGCATGGGCCTGGACCGCGCGCAGCTGGCGCGCCAGAGCGGTAGTGGGCGCAGCTATTTCATCGAGCGACTGTTCACGGCTGTGGCCTTCGCCGAGCGCGGCCTGGTCGGCAGCAACCCCAAGGTGGAACGGCGGCGCAGGTGGATCGCCCGTGGCGCGCTGGCCCTGAGCGTGGCGCTGGTGCTGCTGGTCGGCACCTTGTGGGCAGTCAGCTACCGTGCCAACCAGCAATACATCGCCGAGGTCGACAGCCGCCTACAGCCGCTGGGCAAGAGCGTGCAAAGCCTGAGCCCGGCGCAGCGCAACGTCGTCGAGGTGCTGCCGTTGCTCAACACCGTGCGCCATCTGGCCGACGACCCACCCAGCTGGGCCGAGGGCCTGGGCCTGTACCAGGGCGACATGCTCGAAAGCGAATCGCAAAGCCTGTATCGCAAGCTGCTGATCGCCATTTTCGCTCCGCGCCTGGTGACCCGCATCGAGGAGCAGCTGTACGCCGGCGGCCCGTCGGACTACCTCTACGAAGGGCTCAAGGCCTACCTGATGCTGGCCGACGGCGAACACTACGACGCGGACTTCATCAAGGCCTGGATCACCCTGGACTGGGAGCGCCAGCTGCCTCGCGACCTTGCCCCTGATCTGCGCCGGGCCTTGGAACAGCACCTGGCAGCGCTGTTCGACAAGCGCCCGCCAAATGCCCGCCTGGACCAGCGTCTGATCGACGACACCCGGCGCCAGCTGCAACAGCTGCCGGTGGCCCAGCGCGTCTACGACCGGGTCAAGCGCCAGAAGCTGCCGGCTGGGGTCGAAGACTTCCGCGTCAGCGACGCGGCCGGCCGCGATGCGGCCCTGGTGTTTCGCTTCAAGAGCGCCAAGCCGCTGAGCGAGCCGCTGCCGGGGCTGTTTACCGTGCTGGGTTACCGCCAGGCGTTTCTGGCTGCCAGCCTGGCGCAGAGTACCACGCTCGCAGAAGAGCGCTGGGTACTCGGCCGCGCGCCGGGCGAGGCGGACGATGCCAGGCGCCTGGCCGACGATGTGCAGCAGCTTTACTACCAGGATTACATCCGCCAGTGGGATGCCCTGCTCGACGACCTGGACTTCGTGCCGATCACCAGCGTCGGCCAGGCCGCCGATGTGCTGCGGGTGCTGTCCGGGCCCAGCTCGCCGATGAAGCAGCTGCTGCAGGCGGTGGCGCGGGAAACCAACCTGGCGCAGCCGACCACCCTCGACAAGGTTCAGGACAAGGCCCAACAGGCCGGTGTCGACCAGTTACGCCAGCGTCTCGGCGGCCTGCTCGGCGACGCCCCGCTGCCGGCCGACAGCCCTGCTGCCCGCACCCAGGACCCGGTGACCACGCACTTTGCCCAACTGGCTGCGCTGGTTGACAGCGGCGAAGGCCAGCCGGCCGCCATCGACGGCCTGCTCACCGACCTCAACGCGCTTTACGTGCAAGTCAGCGCCATGGTCGGTGCCAGCGGCGACGCGCTGCTGGGCGAGGCCAAGAACCAAGCCCAGGCGGCGGCGCAACGGGTTGCCTTGGGCGCGGCGCGCCAGCCCAAGGTGGTGCAGAACCTGGTCAGCTCGGTACTCGGCTCGACTCACGGCGTGGTCATGGGCGGGGTGCGCAACCAGCTCAACGCCGCCTGGGCCAGCGAAGTGCTGAACGTCTACCGCCAGTCGCTCAGCGGCCGCTACCCGATGGTGGCCGGCAGCTCGCGCGACGCCACCCTGGAAGACTTCGGCCAGTTCTTCGGCGTTGGCGGGGTGATGGACAGCTACTTCCGCAAGTACCTGCAGCCCTACGTCAACACCTCCAGCACACCCTGGAGCTGGCAGCCGGGCGCGGCGCAGAAGCTTGGGATTAACAGCAACGTGCTGTACACCTTCCAGCGCGCGGCGACCATTCGCGATGCCTTCTTCCGCAGCGGCAATGGCCTGCAGCCAGGCGTGCGCTTCGAGCTCAAGCCAGTGGCGATGGACGCCAGCATCACCCAGTTTCTGCTCGACCTCGACGGCCAGCAGGTCAGCTACGACCACGGCCCGAGCCGCCCGGTGGCGTTGCAGTGGCCCAACCCCAACAGCATCGGCGTGGTGCGCCTGGCGATCGCGCCGCCGGCGGCCAGCGGCCGTTCTGGGTTGACCATGGAAGGGCCGTGGGCGTGGTTCCGCCTGCTCGACCAGTCCGACCTGGTGGCCGGTAGCTCGCCGGAGCGCTTCAACCTGCGCTTGCGCGTGGACGGCGCCAGTGCGTCGTACGAGCTGCGTGCCGGCAGCGCCTTCAACCCGTTCCGCAGCCGAGTGGTCAGCGGTTTCAGCCTGCCGGAGCGCCTGTGAACGACGTGGGTTTCTACGGAAAAATGGCCTGTCGCGGCGACTTCGTCAGCCGTGGCCTGCCACAGAGTTTCATCCAACCCTGGGACCAGTGGCTGGCTGCCGGTATCCAGGCCAGCCAGCAGGCGCTTGGCGAGGGCTGGCTGCAGGCCTATCTGGTCAGCCCGCTGTGGCGCTTTGCCCTGGCGCCCGGGGTGTGTGGCCCGGAAGCGGTGGTCGGCGTGCTGATGCCGAGCATCGATCGGGTCGGGCGCTACTTTCCGCTGAGCGTGGCGCAGTTGCTGGAGCCCGGCGTGGCACTTGCGGGTATCGTTGGCGGCGCCGATGAATGGTTCGAAGGGGTCGAGGCGGCGTTACTGGGCACGCTTGCAGCAGAGGCAACGTTCGAGCATTTCACGGCAGCCCTGCAGCCTTATCGCGACGCCCCCCCACTGCTGCAGGGGCCACGGCTGACCGTGGGCGGCTTGCAGCGGCTGAACGGCACCACCTCGCAAGGCCGGGCATTGGCCCTGGCCGAATGCGCCTGTGACGGCATGAGCCTGTGGTGGGGGAAGGGCAGCGAGCGGATCGCGCCAGGCCTGTTGCGCAGCCAGGGCCTGCCACGCAGCGAGCAGTTCGCCGCATTTTTACTGGGCAGCGAGGCGAGGCCGGCATGAGCAGCGTGCGCTACAGCGCGGCCAGCTACAGCCATGTCGGCATGGTCCGCAAGATCAACGAAGACGCTTGCCTGGAGCTGACCTGGGATGGCCTGTGGGCCGTTGCCGACGGCATGGGCGGGCATGCCGCCGGCGATTATGTCAGCAGCCTGGCGGTGGACAGCCTGCGCCAGTTGCCGCTGATCGATGGGCTGGAGGAATTTACCCAGGCCTTGCGCGACACCCTGGCCCGGGTCAACCGTGCGGTGCGCGAGCAAACCCTTCGCCAGGGCGTGGCGATGATGGGCAGCACGGTGGTGGTACTGGCCGCACGCGGCGACCGCGCCGTGGGCCTGTGGGCCGGTGACAGCCGCCTGTACCGCCTGCGCGATGGCCGCATCGAGCGCCTGTCGCATGACCACAGCTATGTCCAGGAACTGCAGGACAGCGGCCTGCTCAACGAGGCCGAGGCCCGCATACACCCACGCGGCAACATCGTCACCCGCGCCATCGGCGTCGAGGACCAGCTCGACCTGCAGGCGGTGAGCGTGCAGGTGCAGCCCGGCGACACCTACCTGTTGTGCAGCGATGGCTTGAACAAGACCGCCGAAGACCACGAGATCGCCGATGTGCTCGGCCATGCCGACCCCTACCAGGTGGTCCGCAGCCTGGTGCACCTGGGGCTGACCCGTGGCGCGCCCGACAACATCACCGCCGTGGTGGTGAAGGCGAATTGAAGAGCACCCTGAACATGCAGATTCCCGGATTCGACATCGACAGCGAGATTGGCCAGGGCGCCATGGCCAGTGTCTACCTGGCCACCCAGCGCTCGCTGCAGCGCAAGGTGGCGCTGAAGGTAATGGCCGCAAGCCTTGCCGCCGACCCCATCTTCTGCGAACGCTTCCTGCGCGAAGGGCGCACCCTGGCGCGTCTGTCGCACCCGCACATCGCCACCATCCATGACATCGGCAATATCGGCGAGCTGTACTACATGGCCATGGAGTACCTGCCCAGCGGCACCCTGAAGGAGCGCATAGCCGCCGGGCTTTCGCCTGAGCAGGGCCTGCTCTACGTGCGGCAGATCGCCCAGGCGCTGGGCTATGCACACGCCCAGGGCTTGGTGCACCGCGATGTGAAACCGGCCAACATCCTGTTCCGCGCCGACGGCACGGCGGTGCTCTCGGACTTCGGTATCGCCAAGTCGCTGGATGACCGCACCCAGTTCACCCAGGCCGGGTTCGCCGTCGGCACCCCGAGCTACATGAGCCCGGAGCAGGCGCGCGGCATGGACATCGACGGCCGCGCCGACCTGTATGCGCTTGGCGTGGTGCTGTACGAGATCCTTGTCGGCGAGCTGCCCTACCGTGGTACCGATGCCTTGTCGACCGCACTGGCGCACCTGACCGAGCCGCTGCCGGAACTGCCGATCGAGCACGGGCGCTTTCAGAGCATCCTGCGCGGCTTGCTGGCCAAGGACCCCGAGCAGCGCTTTGCCGATGCTGCCGCGTTGCTGGCAGCACTCGACCGCTTGCCTGTCGATGACCAGGACAGCACAGTGATCCGGCCATTGCCGGTGGCGATGCCGGGCAAGGCTGAGCTGGGCGGACTGACGCCGGTATCCATCGATATCCCGCAGGCCGTAGCTGCGCCAGTCGCCAGCCCCGCGCCTGCACCCGAGCCGACCCGGCCGCAACCGAGCGCGCCAGCGCAAGCCGGCCCGGGCAAACCGGCCAAAGCGCTGCTGGCCGTGGCCATCGCCGCGGCGCTGGGCCTGGGGGTGACCTGGTTGTGGTGGCCGGCCGATAGCGACCAGCCGGCTGCGCCGCCGCCCGTGACGCAAGCCGCCAGCCAGGTGCAGACACCGGCCACGCCGCCACTCGCCGCCAGCGAGGATGGCCGGCCATTACTGATGCCCGGCAAGAAAACCCTGTTCCAGCGCGTGCTGAGCAAGCCCGAGGCGCAACTGCTGGCGCGGCCCGGCGACAGCGCGGGTGAACCCCTGCCGGCTTTTTCGGTGTTGTACGTGTACCAGCGCAAGGACATCGACGGCCAGCAGTGGCTGGAAGTTGGCACCTCCAGTGCCGGCCAGCGCGATGGCTGGTTGCCGGCGACCCAGGCCAGTGACTGGAAGCAGAGCCTGGTGCTCAAGTTCACCGAGCGTTCCGGCCGTTCACCGGTGATGTTCATGCGTCAGGCCGATGACCTGCAGCAGATGCTCGACGACAGCGGCAAGGCCCGCGCCGAGCTGCTCAAGGCGCAGCAGCAGCCGGAGCAGGCGCCGCAGGTGCTGGCGCTGGAGCCGGCCGCCAGCGCGGTGCCGCAGAACCAGTTCTACCTGATGCCGATCTTCGACTATCGCGAAAGCTTCGGTGCCGACGGTCAGCCGGTGCAGTTGCTCAACGTCGCCTCCATCGACCCCGGCAGCCGCGCGCGCAGCCAGCCGGCTACGGCTGCCGGCGCGGCGCTTATGGCGGACAACCGCTTCCGCACCGGCATCGTCCTGGTGGTCGATACGTCGGTGTCCATGCAGCCGTACATCGACCGGGTGCGCCAGGTGGTCAGCGAACTGCAGGCGCAACTGGCCGCGCGTGGCGAGCTGGACAATGTCAGCTTCGGCCTGGTGGGCTTTCGCAACAGCGTCAAGCGCACCCCCGGCCTGGATTACCTGAGCAAGACCCTGGTCAGCCTGGAGCAGGGCCGCGACCCGGCGCGCTTCCTCAAGGCCGCCGCGCAGGTCAAGGCCACCAGCGTTTCCAGCCATTCGTTCAATGAAGATGCCTTCGCCGGGGTGATGCAGGCCGTCGAGGGCATGGACTGGTCCGGCTACGGCGGGCGTATCGTGCTGCTGGTCAGCGATGCCGGCGCGCTGCGCAAGAACGACCCCTACAGCAGCACACAGATGAACGAGGCCGAGGTCCGCCAGGCTGCGCTGAGCAAGCAGATCAAGATCTATGCCCTGCACCTGCGCACGCCAGCCGGGGCGAACAACCATGGCGCAGCCGAAAGCCAGTACCGCGTGCTGACCGCCGACAGCAACCCGCAGATCGGCGACCTCTACGTGGGCGTGCCGGGCGGCGATGTCGGAGCCTTTGGCGAGCGCGTGCGCGAGATCGGCTCGACGTTCGCCGAGCTGGTGCACCAGGTGCGCCAGCAGCAGGCGCAGCCGCTGCCGCAACTGAACGCCGGGGCAACCCTGGCGGCCAAGACCCAGGCCATCGGCTATGCCATGCACATGGACTTCCTCGGCCGCGCCGGCGCCAGCCAGGCGCCGCAGCTGGTCAGCGCCTGGGCCGCCGACCGCGACCTGATCAACCCGGCATTGCCGAGCCTGCAAGTGTGCGTGATGCTGACCAAACTGCAGCTCAACGACCTGCAGCAGTCGCTGAAGCTGATCGTCGATGCCGCGCGCAAGACCCGCAGCTCGCCAGGCGATTTCTTCAACGAAATCGCCAGCGCCAGTGCTTACATGAGCCGCGACCCGGGCGCGCTGCCCAAGGGCGCCAACCTGGCCCAGGGCGGGGTACTCGGCGAATACCTCGAAGGCCTGCCGTACCGCAGCAAGTCGCTGAGCATGACCGAAGACCTGTGGCTGTCGCTGTCGGTGGCCGAACAGGAGGACTTCATCGACGAGCTGGACTCGAAGATCCGCCTGTACGAAACCTTCCACAACGACATGGCCAACTGGGTGCGTTTCGGCAAGGCCGAGCCCGGCGATGCCCTGTACCGTGTGCCGTTGTCGACGCTGCCGTGATGATCAGCCTGCACGGGGTGCGCAAGACGCGGGGGCAGGGCGCCCAGCGCTATAGCCTGCAAATTGACCAGCTGCAGCTGGCGGTGGGCGCGCGGGTGGCGCTGGTCGGCCCAAGCGGCTGCGGCAAGAGCACCTTGCTCGACCTGCTGGCGCTGGTGCTGGCGCCGGATGCCGCCGACGCTTTCGTCGTCGCCGGCAGCGACGTGGCCGGCCTGTGGCAGCAGGGCCGCCTGGACCGGTTGGCAGCGCTACGCAGCCGCCAGCTGGGCTACGTGCTGCAGGCTGGTGGGTTGCTCGGCTTTCTGGATGTGCGCGGCAATATCCGCCTGCCCCGGCAACTGCTGGGCCTAGCCGAGGACGGCAGCGTCGAGCGCCTGGCCGAAGCGCTGGATGTGCACGATCAGCTGGCCAAGAAGCCTGCCGCGTTATCGCTAGGGCAACGCCAGCGAGTCAGCTGTGCCCGTGCCCTGGCGCATGCGCCCGCGTTGTTGTTGGCCGATGAACCTACCGCAGCGCTGGACCCGGTGAACGCCGAGCGGGTCATGCAGCTGCTGCTGCGCGAGGCCCAGGCACGCCAGGTGACCTGTGTGCTGGCCACCCATGACGAAGCATTGGCACGCCGGGCCGGGTTGAGCGTGCTGCGCATGGCCTGCCGCCGCGATGCCGACGGCGGCGTCACCGCCACACTGGGGCAGGCCTGCTGATGCGCGCGTGGCTGATCGCCGGCCTGGCCTGGCAGGACTACCGCAACGATGCGCGGCTGTCGGCGTGCAGCGTGCTGGCACTGGTCGCAGTGATCGCACCGTTGCTGGTGCTGTTCGGGCTCAAGTTTGGCCTGGTCGGCAGCCTGACCGAGCGCCTGCAACGCGACCCGACGGTGCGCGAGATCGTGCCGCTGGGCGGGGGGCGTTTCGGCGCCGATTTCATCCACGAACTGGCGCAGCGACCGGACGTTGCCTTTGCCATCGCCCGTACCCGGCAGATCGCCGCTACCGCCGAGCTGTTGCTGCCGGCACGCGGGCGTGCGGTGACCGTGGAGATGCTGCCGACCGCTGCCGGCGACCCGTTGTTGCAGCAGGTGACGCCGCCGCAGGGGCTGCAGCAGGTGGTATTGAGCTTTACCGCCGCTGAAAAGCTCGGTGCCACGGCCGGTGACGAGCTGCAGGCCAGCTTCAGCCGGCAGCAGGCCGGCCAGCTGCAATGGCGCCAGACCCGCCTGCAGGTGGCGGCGGTGCTGCCGCTGGCGGCGTTCGAGCGCGATGGCCTGTTCGCCTCTCTGGCCCTGCTCGAGGCGGTCGAGGACTACCGCGACGGGCGCGGCGTGCCGGCGCTGGGCTGGCCGGGCGAGGCCGCAGGCAACGATACCCGGCGGGTGTACCCGGCGTTTCGCCTGTATGCCCGGGGGTTGGCCGATGTCGAGCCGCTGCGCGCGTATTTCGCCGAACGCAAGTGGCTGGTATCGACCCAGGCGGCGCAGATCGCCCAGGTGCAGGCGCTCAGCCGCAACCTCGACCTGGTGTTCTGGATCATCACCAGCCTGGCTGTGGCCGGTGCCCTGGCTGCCGTCGCCGCTGGCGCCCTGGCGGCGGTACAGCGCAAGCAGCGCGAACTGGCGGTGCTGCGCCTGCTGGGGTTCGGCACGGCGGCGCTGCTGCTGTTCGTGGTGCTGCAGGCGCTGTACAGCAGCGTGCTGGCGGCGGCCGCAGCCGGCGGCCTGTACCTGCTGGCCGAGCAGGGCTTGAACCGAATATTCACGCAGGTGCCCGGCGAACACGCCAGCCACCTGTTGCCGATGCATTACCTCGTTGCGTTGTCTACGGTGCTGCTGGCCAGCACCGCCGCCGCTGCCTTGGGCGGCTGGCGGGTGACGCGCATCGATGCCAGTCAAGGAATCCGTGATGTCTGAACTTCGCGCTGGGGCTGCGGCCCTGCTGTTGACCACGCTGGGCCTGGCCGCCTGCTCACCAGGCGCCGAAGAGCAGCCTGCCAAGCCGCAGGCCACCGCTGCCAGCGCCCCGACACAGGCACAGGCACCGGCACCGGCAGTCGACACCAGCAAGCTGGACAACCCCAAGCCGTTGCCGGGTGACGTCAGCCTGCCGCTGCCGTGCGGCGGCGAGTTGGTGCTGCGCAGTGTCTATGTGCTGGCCCAGGGCAGCCTGGACGACCGCGAGGTCAACCTCGGCTACCCGTTCAGCGAGGGTGAGGCCGGCTACCAGCAGTCGTTCATTTCCGGCTACCGGCGTGACTTCATCAACGGCCAGTTCAGCCTGCACGACCTTTCCGCCGACTGGCAGAAAGCCGTCGCCCCGAGCCTACCCAGGCTCGACCAGACCGGCCCGCTCAAGCCGATGATGTATTTCATCGGTAAGTACGAGGTCAGCGCCCGTCAATACGCGCAGGTGATGGCCCAGGCGCAATCGCTGGCCAGCGGCGAGCCGGCGCCGGCCTGCCAGCCCGACACCACGGCGGCCGGGCGCCTGCCCAAGGTCAAGCTGTCGCGTTTCGAGGCCGAGCGCTTCGCTGCGGTGTACAGCGCCTGGCTGCTCAAGCATCACCGCGAGCTGCTGCCGGTCAGTGGCCGTGGCAGCAAGGCCGAGGACGGCGGGGTCGGCTTCGTGCGCCTGCCCACCGAAGTGGAGTGGGAGTTCGCTGCCCGGGGTGGCTCGGCGGTGAGCCGCCAGGAGCTGGAAGGGCGCCTGTTCCCGCGCAAGGTGCCGGGCAGTGACAGCGACGGGCCGCTGGCCGATTGGGCAGTGTTCAACCAAGTGGCCGGTGGCACCGGGCAGGCTGCCCGGCTGATGCCGATCGGCACCCGCCTGCCAAACCCGCTGGGGCTGTTCGATATGATCGGCAATGCTGCGGAAATGGTCCAGGAGTCGTTCCAGCTGGTGCATGGCGGCCGCCTGCAAGGCGCCTATGGCGGCTTCGTGGTCAAGGGCGGCAATTACCTGGAAGGCGAAGGGACCTTGTTCACCGGCATGCGCCGCGAGTACCCGCTGTTCGGCGCCGACGGTACCGAACAGCGCAACGAGACCACCGGCTTCCGGGTGGCCATCGGCGCTCTGTCGGCACCCCGTTCGCGCTACCAGGAACTGTTCGAGCAGTGGCAGAAACAAGGCCGCCTGACCAGCCTGACCGATGACATCGACGCCGCCCAGGACCCGACCAAGCGCCTGGACAGCCTCATCGCCGCCACCACCGACCCACGCCAACAAGCCGAGCTGGGCCTGGTCAACGAAGAGCTCAAGCGCAGCGTGTCGCTGATCGGCCGCCAGCGCGAGGAAGCTGCCGGCAACCTGATCCAGTCCGCCGCGCTGGTGGCCGAAACCATCAACAACTACAACATCCGCCTGACCAACCTGCGCAACACCCAGGCCGAGGCTCAGGCGCGCGGTGACCAGACCAGCGTGCGTATGTACGCCGCCGCCATCAGCAACGGCCGCGCCGCCCTCGATGGCGCGGTGGCGATCTACATCGACAACCTGGCCAGTGGCACGCGCTACACCGAGGCGGTGATCCAGGCGCAGTTCCAGCGGGTCAAGGAAGAACTCAACCGCAAGCCGGTCCTGGGCAACAGCCTGGTGAGCCGTGCGACCCTGTTCGTCCGCCACGTTGGGGAGTACCGCCAGAACCGGCGGGCCGACCCGGCGACGATCCTCAAGGAGCTCCTGGCATCGGCCGCGGCGCGGCCCTCGTAGTAGTGGCTTCTGCCTGACGTACCCGCGGTGGGCATGAGGCCCGCCGTTTTAACCAACCACGTGAGAAAGTGACATGCTCAAGACCCTCTTCACGGCTTCCCATGCCCGTTCCGCCCTGCTGCTCGCCGCAGGTTTCAGCACTGTCCTGGTCGCCGGCTGCTCCAGCTCGCCGGTGTCCAAGGTGGGTGCCACGACCAAGGTCGAGTACTACCCGAGCTGCTACGAGCCGGTGCAGCACCTGCGTTCCACCGACGGTGACATGACCCGCTCGGTGGCCAGCGGTGCGGTCATCGGCGCCCTCGGCGGTGCCTTGACCGGCGCCCTGATCGACGGCGACAACCGCGGTCGCAATGCCGCCATCGGTGCAGCAGGTGGTGCCCTGGTGGGTGGCGCCGCCGGCTACTACACCGAGCGCCAGAAGCAGATCAGCGACGACAAGCAGCGCATCGCCTCGTACGCCACCGACATTGACAAGAGCGCCGCCGACCTGGACCGCACTACGGCCTATGCCAAGGCTTCGCAAAGCTGCTACCAGCGTGAGTTCACCAGCCTGATCGCAGGCCGCAAGGCCAACCGCATCAACGACACCGAAGGGCGCAAGCGCCTGGCCGAGATCGTCTCGGGCCTGCAGGAGTCGAACAAGCTGCTGGCCACCGTCAATGGCCGCGTCGCGGAAAACCTCGACAGCTACACCCAGGCCTACGAGCAGGACCTCAAGCAGGTCGGCGTGGCGCGTACCGAAGTCGCCACCGTGGCCGCACCGGCCAAGACCACCGGCAAGAAGACCCAGGCCAAGAAGGTCAACAAGGCCGTGCCGCAAGAGGCCGTAGCCACCGAGAAGACCCTGCAGAAGGCCGCCACCAAGAAGGCCGAGGCCCAACAGGTGGCCAACGCTGGCGTGGACCAGGTCAACAAGATGTGCCGCAGCCCCGACATGGGTGACTGGGCGCCGGTACCGTGCCCGAACGTGTAATCCCACGCTGCGTTGCGCTCGCGCCGCTGCACCCGCAGCCCGTGTGCAGGTCGCCTGACCTGCCTGGGCCGCGGTTGCGCCGGCGCAGCGGCTTTTTGAAACTAGGAGAGTTGTTGTGACAGACCTGATGACCGACGTGCTCGGCGGCTACCGGCAGCAAATGGCACGCCAGCGGTTGTTGCTGACCCTCGACCAGCAGAAGCTATTCAGGGCCATTGATTCCGACCCGGGTATCGTTGGCGCGGGTGTTGTCTACATCGATGCCCAGTACAACGTGATCGTCCTGCGCGAATTCAAGCCGATCTGCAGCATCGCGCCCAAGCGCGTGATTTTGCAGGAGGCGCCACCTTACAAGTCACCTGAACAGTTCATGACCCAGCTGCAGACCGGCGCTCGTGAGCGCAAGGTGATGGCAGAGGCCGTGAACGCCAGTTTGAGTTGCCTGTCGGCCTACCTGGGTTGGGTCGTCATGTTCAGCGGCACCATTGCCGTACCTTTCACTGGCGGCGCCAGCATGGTGTTGACGGCGGTCGGTTATGCCGCCGCAGCGGCAGGGACCGGGCAGTGCATGATGGGCGGGTATCGGGTGTTCAACGAAGTGTTCGACCCTGGGCAGAACGACTGGCTCGACAGTAATGACACGGTCCAGACGGTAATGAGCATACTCGACGGCGTAGCGCTGGCCGGTGTGGGCGCATCGAGCCTGACCACCGTGCGTTTCCTGCAGGCACGCAAAGCGGCGACCGGCAAGGGCTGGAGAGAGCTGTTCCAGAGCCTGTCGCGGCAGCAGCGCAAGGCCCTGGCCGAGGAACTTCTGCAGATCAAGCACCCGTCGCTCACCGCCAAGCAGCTGAAGCTGAAGCAGGCGGCGGGTACCGCGATCAAGCGTTTCACCCCCACCCAAATCCAGCACGCCACGCATACCTTGATCAAGGACTCGATTGGCGGCTTGTCGGGTTTTGCCAGCAGTAGCTTCGTGCAGTCGGTTGCCGTGGGGCTTTATGAGGAAATTGACGAATGACCCATGGCCAGGAACTGCAAGCATTCCTTTCCCGTTATTTCGGCGTGTTCATTGCCGAGTTTTTCTTTTCCTGCATGGCGCTGGGCGGTACCGTCTCGCTGGTGTTCTCCACCTATATGCGCGGTTCAGACCCTGAACTCTCGGTGATGGTGCTGGCGGCAGCCGGTGTAGTGAGCGCCGCCTCGCATATCGCCATGGTGCGTGGCTTTGCCTGGGGCGTGCGCGGTGTGGTCGGCATCCTCGTGGTTGCCTTGCTCGCCGCATTGCCCAGCTACGGTTATCGCCCGCACATGGGGGGGTATATTTCCGTCCTGGTGTTCGGTTTGCTGGCTCTGCTGATCATCAACAGCCAGCGCTACCGGGACATGCGTGTTCGCCTGATGGAGTATCGGGACATCCGTAAATTCAACCGCCGGGTAGCGAAAGCCGGTAAATGACACCTTTGTGTTGATGTAACGAGGCTATCTGAATGAATCTGCGCCAAAAGCGTACCTGGCTTGGCGGTTTGCTGTTGCCCTTGCTCGCCGCCTGCAACGGGCACAAGGTCGAACGCGTCGTGGTGTATGAAAACGACGTCCATCACTGGCGCATCGAGCACGTGGTAGCGCACAACTGGCCTGCTGGGTCTCGCCAGTACTACGAGGTATTTCTCAAAGACCGCTTGCTGATCCTGCCCGCTAACACCTTCAACGACGTGCGCGACATCCGCGAGTTCATTGCCGCCGGCGGCTTCGATATCAGCAACTGGCGCAACGATACGGTCGTTGTGGCGTTCGAGAACGTGCAGGAGCGCAAGGGCGGCAACGAGCACTTTGTCCGCTCGCTGATGATCACCCCGACGCACCAGGAAGGGGAGGTGATACTGGCCGACATGACCACCCGCCAGCAGGTTGCCGTGCAGCGGGTGGAGCCGGGTGGTGATCACTAACGTGGGTGACGGCTTGCGCTGCAACCATAAGGTGAACAGCGGACTGAGGGGGAGTGACACCGGTCTCTCTGGTGCCATTAGCGCTTCCATCTGCTTTCCACTTGCGTGGCCTGAGCGCTCGACCCACTCTGGGCGGATAACGGCACTGCCAGGGACACGGGTCCCTGGCAACTCATGGCTCACGATGGTTCAAATTGGAACCCGATCCTTCCTTGCCATTCGACGATACAACACAACCGTCGAGCACAGCGCACACAGTGCAGCAAATGCGACCCAGTAAGCAGGCGCTGCTTTGTCACCGGTTTCATGGATCAACCAAGTCGACATGACCGGTGTGAAACCGCCGAACAGAGCCGTAGCCAAACTGTAGGCTAGGGAAAAGCCCGCTACCTTCACTTCGACTGGCATGATTTCCGTGAGCGCCGGGATCATCGCACCGTTGTACATCGCATAGAGGAAGGAGAACCACAGCAGTACCTCAAGCATGTGCGCGAAGCTTGCCGCATGGGCCAGGTAAGACAGTGCCGGGTAAGCGGTGAACAAGGTGAGTACGGTCATGGCGATCAGGATTGGTTTACGACCGAAACGGTCGCTGAGCGTGCCGCCGATGGGTAGCCAGATAAAGTTGGACACGCCTACCAGAAGCGTCACCAGCAGCGCGTCGTTTGCGCTCAGGTTGAGCACAGTCTTACCAAAGGTCGGCGCGTACACGGTGATCAGGTAGAAAGCGCTGGTGGTCATGGCGACCATCAACATGCCCGCGATGACTACCGATGAGTTGCGGCCGAGGGTGGCGATCACTTGCTTCATGGTCGGGCGATGCTGACGCTTCTCGAACGCTTCGGTTTCTTGCAGGTTACGGCGCAGGAAGAAGATGAACGGGATGATCAGGCAGGCAGCGGCGAACGGAATTCGCCAGCCCCACTCGCTGATCTCGGCCGGCGCCAGGCTTTGGTTCAGCCCGTAACCCAACGCAGCGGCGACCACGATGGCGACCTGTTGGCTGCCGGATTGCCAGCTGGTATAGAACCCTTTGCGACCTGGTGTAGCCATTTCGGCTAGATAGACCGATACCCCACCCAGTTCAGCACCGGCGGAGAAGCCTTGCAGCAAGCGGCCAAGTAGTACGAGCGCGGGTGCCCAATAGCCGATCGTGGCAAAGCCAGGGACCA
The DNA here is from genome assembly GCF_043104125.1 of Pseudomonas sp. xss_4. Classification (NCBI taxonomy): domain Bacteria; kingdom Pseudomonadati; phylum Pseudomonadota; class Gammaproteobacteria; order Pseudomonadales; family Pseudomonadaceae; genus Pseudomonas; species Pseudomonas sp. xss_4. Next base: position 29,725 of record NZ_JBICKJ010000011.1, on the reverse strand, counting down.
GGACGATGAGCAGCGTGCCACTCGCCATGATTGACAGCGTGACGATAAGGCCTTTGCGGCGGCCCACATCGTCGATGTAAGCGCCCAGAATCACCGCCCCCAGTGGCCGCATGAGGAAACCGGCGCCGAACACCGCGAAGGTCATCATCAGCGAGGCGAATTCGCTGGAGGCTGGGAAGAAAGCTGAAGCGATTTGGGTGGCGTAGAAACCGAACAGGAAGAAGTCAAATTGTTCGAGGAAGTTACCAGATGTGACACGTAGAACCGCCGCGGCCTTGGACCGGGCGGGAGGCGAAGCGGGCATAGACGGTTCTCCAGCATAAATCTGTTCGTTTTTGAGCGGTCAAGCGCCTCGATTATGCTGGACACATCCTGAAATGCTTAATGAAACATTCTGATCACTGCAGCGCAGGGCGCACTCACGCGACACGAGAGCTAACAGGCGCTTGTACCCATTCGCAAAGGTCATCGTTTGACGAAAGAACCGATTTTCAGCCGCAGATTTGTCAGATCACTGGTCTTTTTCCAGGCTCCGGCTGCTTCTCCACGCCGGTACAACCCGCGTTGGCACCAGATAACGTTTTTGTCGCCAGGCAACAGGTGAGCGACCTCCGCTACATCGGCCGTAGACTTTCCGCCTGCTGTAGCACGTGTCGGAGGTGCAGTGAAGGGTTCAGCGTTGACTGGATTTCAGTACAAAAGCTGAATAAGAAAATTTCAGAGGGATTGAGTGCACAATGAGCTCATCCGGGCCTTGTGCACTCAATCAACATCGCTTGTAGCAGGAGGGTTCAGTTTAGTGTTGGTGAAAAAACTTCAGCCGGAAGTGAAAACCTACGCGCTTGAGGATCAATCCCAGCTCAACGCCCCACCGGTCTGATACTCGATCACCCGCGTCTCGAAGAAGTTCTTCTCCTTCTTCAAGTCCATGATCTCGCTCATCCACGGGAACGGGTTGGTCGTGCCTGGGTACTCTTCCTTCAGGCCGATCTGCGTCAGGCGACGGTTGGCGATGAACTTGAGGTAGTCCTCCATCATCGCTGCGTTCATGCCCAATACCCCGCGTGGCATGGTGTCACGGGCGTATTCGATCTCCAGCTGGGTCCCTTGCAGGATCATCTGGGTGGCTTCTTCCTTCATCGCCGCATCCCACAGGTGCGGGTTTTCGATCTTGATCTGGTTGATCACGTCGATACCGAAGTTCAAGTGCATCGACTCGTCACGCAGGATGTACTGGAACTGCTCGGCCACGCCAGTCATCTTGTTGCGGCGGCCCATGGACAGGATCTGGGTGAAGCCGCAATAGAAGAAGATGCCTTCCAGCACGCAGTAGTAGGCGATCAGGTTGCGCAGCAGTTCCTTGTCAGTCTCGACGGTGCCGGTGTTGAATTCCGGATCGGAGATGGCGCGGGTGTACTTAAGGCCCCAGGCCGCTTTTTTCGCGACCGACGGGATCTCGTGGTACATGTTGAAGATCTCGCCTTCATCCATGCCCAGCGACTCGATGCAGTACTGGTAGGCGTGGGTGTGGATCGCCTCCTCGAAGGCCTGGCGCAGGATGTACTGGCGGCACTCGGGGTTGGTGATCAGGCGGTATACGGCCAGGGCCAGGTTGTTGGCAACCAGCGAGTCGGCCGTGGAGAAGAAGCCCAGGTTGCGCATGACGATGCGGCGCTCGTCCTCGGTCAGGCCGTCCTGGCTCTTCCACAGGGCGATGTCGGCGGTCATGTTGACCTCCTGCGGCATCCAGTGGTTGGCGCAGCCGTCGAGGTACTTCTGCCAGGCCCAGTCGTACTTGAACGGGACCAGCTGGTTGAGGTCGGCGCGGCAGTTGATCATGCGCTTCTCATCCACCGCCACACGGGCGGAGGAGCCTTCCAGCTCAGCCAGGCCTTCGGCAACGTCCAAGGCGTCCAGGGCCGCCTTGGCGCGCTTGACGGCCTCGGAGTCCGACGCCGTGGCAGCCCGAGCTTCCAGGGCCGCGGCACCGCCGGCGCTGTCGAGCTTGTCGAGGGTGGCGGCGGCGTGTGCCTGCGCAGGGGTATTGCCTTTGGCGGCGATTTCGCCGTCATCTTCTTTATCGAATTCGTCCCAGCTCAGCATGGTGAGAGTCTCCTGCTCGAGGGCCATCTGTGGAGTATGGCCGGTAGATCTTGGTTGCGGTGCGGTGCACGCAAATCAGCGGTGCCCGTGGCGGGCTGGCCCCAGCGGCGCGGCTGCGGCTTTTGTATCGAGTAGCGGGGCGGCAGCGCCATACCCGCAGGCTTGCATACAGCTCTACAAAAAAGAGGCTTCCCGCAGGAAGCCTCGGCCTGGCCTTACTGGCAGGCTTCGCAGTCCGGCTCGTCGATCGCGCAGGCCTTGGGCACTGGCGCAGGGCCGGCTGCCTGGACCGGGGCGCTGTCGCCACCGCTGGACACGGCGTTAAGCTTGCCGGTGTTGATGGTCGACTTCTCGGTGCTGGTAGCGGCCAGGGCACGGAGGTAGTAGGTGGTTTTCAGACCACGGTACCAGGCCATGCGGTAGGTCACGTCCAGCTTCTTGCCCGAAGCACCGGCGATGTACAGGTTCAGCGATTGAGCCTGGTCGATCCACTTCTGACGACGGGAAGCGGCGTCGACGATCCACTTGGTTTCCACTTCGAAGGCCGTGGCGTACAGCTCCTTGAGCTCTTGTGGAATACGCTCGATCTGCTGTACCGAACCGTCGTAGTACTTCAGGTCGTTGATCATGACCGAGTCCCACAGGCCACGGGCCTTGAGGTCGCGAACCAGGTACGGGTTGATCACGGTGAACTCGCCCGACAGGTTCGATTTCACGTAAAGGTTCTGGTAGGTCGGCTCGATCGACTGCGACACGCCGGTGATGTTGGCGATGGTCGCGGTTGGCGCGATGGCCATGATGTTCGAGTTACGAATACCTTTCTGTACACGGGCACGGACCGGCGCCCAGTCCAGGGTTTCGTTCAGGTCGACGTCGATGTACTTCTGGCCACGGGCCTCGATCAGGATCTGTTGCGAGTCCAGCGGCAGGATGCCTTTGGACCACAGCGAGCCCTGGAACGTCTCGTAGGCACCGCGCTCATCGGCCAGGTCGCAGGAGGCCTGGATGGCGAAGTAGCTGACCGCTTCCATCGACTTGTCGGCGAATTCGACGGCAGCGTCGGAGCCGTAGGCGATGTGCTGCAGGTACAGCGCATCCTGGAAGCCCATGATGCCCAGGCCCACCGGACGATGCTTGAGGTTCGAGTTACGCGCTTGCGGCACCGAGTAATAGTTGATGTCGATCACGTTGTCGAGCATGCGCACGGCCGTGTTGACGGTGCGTTGCAGTTTGGCGGTGTCCAGCTTGCCATCGACAATGTGGTTCGGCAGGTTGATCGAGCCCAGGTTGCAGACCGCGATCTCGTCCTTGTTGGTGTTCAAGGTGATCTCGGTGCACAGGTTCGAGCTGTGCACCACGCCCACGTGCTGCTGAGGCGAGCGCAGGTTGCACGGGTCCTTGAAGGTCAGCCACGGGTGGCCGGTCTCGAACAGCATCGAGAGCATCTTGCGCCACAGGTCCTTGGCCTGGATGGTCTTGAACACCTTGATCTTGTTGTACTCGGTCAGGGCTTCGTAGTACTCGTAACGCTCTTCGAAGGCCTTGCCGGTCAGGTCGTGCAGGTCTGGCACTTCCGAGGGCGAGAACAGGGTCCACTTGCCGTCGTCGAAGACACGCTTCATGAACAGGTCAGGGATCCAGTTGGCAGTGTTCATGTCGTGGGTACGACGGCGATCATCACCGGTGTTCTTGCGCAGCTCGATGAATTCTTCGATGTCCAGGTGCCAGGTTTCCAGGTAGGCACACACAGCGCCCTTGCGCTTGCCGCCCTGGTTGACCGCAACAGCGGTGTCGTTCACGACTTTGAGGAACGGCACGACGCCCTGGGACTTGCCATTGGTGCCCTTGATGTAGGAGCCCAGTGCACGCACCGGCGTCCAGTCGTTGCCCAGGCCACCTGCGAATTTGGACAGCATGGCGTTGTCATGGATCGCGTGGTAGATGCCCGACAGGTCGTCCGGGACGGTGGTCAGGTAGCAGCTCGACAGCTGCGGGCGCAGGGTGCCGGCGTTGAACAGGGTCGGGGTCGAGGCCATGTAGTCGAAGGACGACAACAGGTTGTAGAACTCGATCGCGCGCGCTTCCTTGTCCTTTTCTTCCAGTGCCAGGCCCATGGCCACACGCATGAAGAACACCTGTGGCAGCTCGAAGCGCACGCCATCCTTGTGGATGAAGTAGCGGTCGTACAGGGTTTGCAGGCCCAGGTAGGTGAACTGCTGGTCACGCTCGTGATCGATGGCCTTGCCCAGGCGCTCCAGGTCATAGGCTGCCAGTGCCGGGTTGAGCAGCTCGAACTCCACACCCTTGGCGACGTAGGCCGGCAGGGCCTTGGCATACAAGTCGGCCATTTCGTGGTGCGTGGCGCTGTCGGCAACGTTCAGGAAGGCCAGGCCTTCGGCGCGCAGGGTGTCCATCAGCAGGCGAGCGGTGACAAACGAGTAGTTCGGCTCACGCTCGACCAGGGTGCGCGCAGTCATCACCAGGGCGGTGTTGACGTCCTTGATGGCCACGCCGTCGTACAGGTTCTTCAGGGTTTCGCGCTGGATCAGGTCGCCATCGACTTCGGCCAGGCCTTCGCAGGCTTCGCTGATGATGGTGTTCAGGCGCGCCATGTCCAGCGGCGCCAGGCTGCCGTCGGCCAGGGTGATGCGAATGCTTGGGTGCGGCTCGACCACGGCGTCGGTGCTGACGCGGGTGGCGCGCTCCTTGGCGCGCTGCTCACGGTAGATGACGTAGTCACGGGCGACTTTCTGCTCGCCGGCGCGCATCAGGGCCAGTTCGACCTGGTCCTGGATTTCTTCGATGTGGATGGTGCCACCCGATGGCATGCGACGCTTGAACGTGGCCGAGACCTGCTCGGTCAGGCGCGCGACGGTGTCGTGAATGCGCGACGAAGCGGCGGCGGTACCGCCTTCAACTGCGAGGAACGCCTTGGTGATGGCCACGGTGATCTTGTCGTCGGTGTAAGGGACGACAGTACCGTTACGCTTGATCACACGCAGTTGGCCAGGGGCAGTGGCGGCCAGATCCTGATTGGATTCGGCAACCTGCGGGGCCTTGGCCTGCGGGTTCTCGCGAGTCGTGTCGGTTTGCATGGGTGGGTGTCTCCACAGTTTCTATATTGATCAGGCGCCCAATTGGGCGCCCACCGTTCCGTCCACTTGCTCGATTGCCTGGCGGGGATGCGCAACGCAAGCGCATCCGTCCGCGCGGGCGTACCGACTTCGGGACAGACTCAGGAATAAGGGCAATGGCTTGCCGCTCCCTGGCCGAAGTCAAAAGTTCCGGGTTGCCGGAATCTGTTGCTGATGAGTGCCAGGCTCGCCTGGTGCACCCATGCCCGAACAAGGCCCTGGCAGGGCTTGCCTCGGTCGCCTCCGCAGGAGCGGTTTGGCTGCTGAAACCACCGTAAGTTCAGCCGAAAAATCCGATGATTTTGCGGGTTGACTTTTGTAAGTGATTTTGCACGAACCCCTATATCTAGTGGTTCGTCGCGATCGCGATACAAGATAATGCGGTATGGGGGTGTTTGCAAGGCGAGCGGCTGTGGATATCTTGTGGGTACTTTGTGAGTGAAACGTAAGTATTCGCTGTAGGCCTTGTGCCCACTGGTTTGAAGTATTTTTCTGCGTCTGCTTGCCGCTGGGCAGTTTTTTTCAGGGGCTGCCAACGCACTCGGATCTTTGTCCGCAGAACCATCCAGTGGGTTGGCTCGGCAGGGCCCTGGTCGTACTATCCAGGGAAAAACAGCACTAACAGGCCCTACGCCATGGATCCAACGCCACCGCGCATCCTCATTGTCGAAGACGATCAGCGTCTGGCCGAGCTGACCGCCGAATACCTGAGCGCCCAAGGGTACGCGGTCAGTGTCGATGGCGATGGTGCGCGTGCAGCGCGACGCATCATCGATACCCAGCCGGACCTGGTCATGCTGGATGTGATGTTGCCGGGGGAAGATGGCATGAGCATCTGTCGCCGCGTGCGCAGCCGATACCCTGGGCCCATCCTGATGCTCACGGCACGCACCGACGAGCTGGATCAGGTGCAAGGGCTGGACATCGGCGCAGACGACTACGTGTGCAAGCCCGTACGCCCCCGGCTGTTGCTGGCGCGCATCCAGGCCCTGCTGCGTCGCAGCGAGGCGCCTGCGGGCAAGCGCCAGGACCTGACCTTCGGCGCGCTGCGCATCGACAGCCGGGTGCGTGAGGCGTGGCTCGGCGAGCGGCAGATCGAGCTTACGGGCGCCGAATTCGACCTGCTGTGGCTGCTGGCCAGCAACGCTGGCAAGGTACTGACCCGCGAACAGATATCCACGGCGCTGCGCGGTGTCGGCTATGACGGCCAGGACCGCTCCATCGACATACGCATTTCCCGCATCCGCCCTCGCATCGGCGACGACCCCATCCAACCCCGGTTGATCAAGACCCTGCGCAGCAAAGGCTATCTGTTTGTGGGCCAATGCCCGTGAACTCCATTTTCCTGCGCATTTACGGCGGCATGCTGGCGGTGCTGGTGCTGGTGGCGCTGCTGGGGGTGCTCAGCCTGCACCTGGTCAACGAAGTACGTGCCGCCCAGCATCGCGAGGGCCTGGCCCAAGGCACGTTCAGCCTCATGGCAGACAACCTGGCCTTGCAGAGCGACACCGAGCGCAAGCGTTCCCTGCTGCTGTGGGGGCGGCTGCTGGGGGTGCCGCTGCAATTGCAGCCCATGTCGGCCTTCGCCCTCGATGGCACACAACGCGCGCGCCTGTACCGCAGCCTCGTGGTGGTCGAGAAGACCGGCCCGCATGCGGCTCGGGTGTTGCGCAGGGTAGGGCAGCAGGACCTGCTGCTGGTCGCCCAGGTCAGGCAGATCAGCGAGCAACTGGCCCGCGCGACCCTCTACTTGCTGGCCGACGAGTTGGTGCGTTACCCGGTGACCGAACAGCAGCAGCGCCTGGAGCAGATCAAGCGCGACAAGGGCTTCGGGTTCGGGGTTGCCCTGCAGCGCATCGAGCGGGCCAGCCTGGATGACGATCAGCGGCGCCGGGTGGAGGAGGGTGACACGGTGATGGCGCTGGGCATGGATGGCGATTCCATACGCGTGTTCGCCGGGCTCTCCGGCTCGCCGTGGGTACTGGAGATCGGGCCCTTGCACCAGCTCAACCCTTACCCACCCCAGTTGCTGGTATTGATCACCCTGGTTGGGCTGAGCCTGATTGGCCTGGTGGTCTACCTGCTGGTGCGCCAACTGGAGCGGCGCGTGTCCGGCCTGGCGCTGGCCGCGGCGGGCATCGCCCAGGGCAGCCTGGACACACGCGTCCCCGCAGGCGATGCCGACTCGGTCGGGCGCCTGGCCGCTGCATTCAATGGCATGGCCGAGCACTTGCAGCGCTCGCTGTCCATGCAGCGCGAGCTGGTGCGTGCCGTGTCGCACGAGCTGCGCACCCCCGTGGCCCGCTTGCGCTTCGGTCTGGAAATGGTCGAAAGCGCCGCCACCGAGCAGGCCCGCGCCAAGCACCTTGCCGGCATGGACGGCGACATCCAGGACCTGGACAAGCTGGTCGACGAAATGCTCACCTACGCGCGCCTCGAGCAGGGCGCTCCGGCGCTGACATTCCAGCGTATCGACCTGGATGCCTTACTCGATCAGGTCATTGCCGAATTGGCTCCACTGCGCCGTGAGATACGCCTGCTGCGAGGCGATTGCCAGGGCGTCGAAGGCGAGACCTCCTGGGTCGAGGCAGAACCCCGCTACCTGCACCGCGCCGTGCAGAACCTGGTGAGCAATGCCCTGCGCCATGCCGAGCATGAGGTGCGCGTGCGCTACCAGCTAGGCCCGCAGGTCTGCCGTATCGATGTGGAAGATGACGGCCCAGGCATCCCGGAAGGGGTGTGGGACCGCATCTTCACGCCGTTCATGCGCCTGGACGACAGCCGGACCCGGGCCTCCGGTGGCCATGGCCTGGGTTTGTCGATCGTGCGCCGTATCATCTATTGGCACGCAGGCCGTGCCACGGTAGGCCATGGCAAGGCCCTGGGAGGCGCCTGTTTCAGCCTCGCCTGGCCGCGGCAACAGGCGCCGTTGTAGGCCTCAGGCGCTGACCAGGCTCAGCAAATGGCCGTCCTGCAGGCAGAATTGCCCCTGCAATTGATCGCCCTTGCGCCATTGGGCGGACAGGTCGGTGAGCAGGCGCAGCGTGGCCAGCCCTTCAGCGGACCATTCGAGCAGCTCGGCATGTTCGAAGTAAAAGCGCTGACCAGTGAGGGGGTAGAGCGTCTTGAACAGGCTTTCCTTCAGCGAGAAGGTCAGGGTCACGGCCAGGCCCAACTGCCGGTGGTCCAGGCGCTCCAGCTCCATCGGCGTGAGGATCTCGCCCATCAGGCGCTCGGCGCGCTCGTCATCGAGCAGCGCTTCCTGATCCAGCCCCAGCCCGCGACAGCTGCTTTGGGCGGCAACCACCGCCGCCGCCCAGCCTTTACCGTGGGTAATCGAGCCCCGGATACCGGCAGGCCAGATGGGGGAGCGGTCTTGGTGGGTGGTGGGCACGTAGTCCCGGCCATCCAACTGCTGCAATGCAGCACGCGCGCATACCCGTCCGGCGACATATTCAGCCTGGCGCTTGGCGACTGAACGTAGCAGGCCCGCACTGGGTACGATGCCAGCACGCGCGAAATCGTCCGGGGTAATGCTTGTGGGGTCGAAGGCGCAACTGACCAGCACCGCGCCAGGCAGGGGGCGGGGCAAGGGCCAGTGTTGCCGAAGCGAGGTACAGCAGGCAGGAAGGGTAGTCATGCGCGGTATTGTGCCAGCTGAGCAGGGGTTGCGGGAGGTGCAGGGCGATGCTGCCCGGCACATGGGCGAAGTTTTCAACACAAGCATGAAGACGCGCCCAGTGTTGCCTACCTGTCACGGTGAGCGCTGGCATCCCATCATGGCTGCCCCGTGTGATCACTCATTGAACACTTGCTTGAAGAACGCCTGCATGTCTGCCCAGGAGCGGTCGTCGGCTGCCTTGTCATAACCAATGTCCGGGCCGCCGTGATCCCCATGGCTCAGTCGGTCGGCATCAGGGTTGGTGAACCCGTGCTTGGCCCCATCGAGGCTGACGAAGCGGTAATTCACCTTCGCCGCGTCCATCTCCGCCTTGAAGGCCTGCACTTGTTCGGCCGTCACCATGCTATCTGCCGCGCCGTGCTCCACCAGAATCGCCGCCCTCACCACCCCAGGCTTTGCTGGAGTAGCGGTAGCCAGGGCGCCATGGAAACTCACCACCCCGTCAAGCTTCTCGCCGCGCCTGGCGGCATCGAGTACCACCTTGCCGCCAAAGCAGTACCCCACAGCGCCCAGGTCATGCTTGTTGGTGTTGGGCTGCAGCTTGAGCAACGCCAGCCCGGCGTCGAAACGCCTGGCAGCAGCCTTGGGGTCCTTGAGTGCTGCCGCCATGAACGCCTGGGCGTCTTGAGGGTGCTCGGTGTGCTTGCCGTCACCGTACATATCGATAGCCAGGGCGTTGTAACCCAGCGCTGCCAAGTCCCGGGCGCGCCGTTTGGCATAGTCATTGAGCCCCCACCACTCATGCACCACCACGATGCCAGGCCGCTTGCCGGTGACGGCGTCGTCATAGGCGTAATAGCCCACCAGCCGGTTGCCGTCGGCATCCTGATAGGGAATCTCGCGGGTCTGTACCGCCGCCTGGGCGAAGGCGGCGGTACACATCAAGGTCAAGGCCAGCAAGGCGCGCATGGTGACTACTCCTGGATTGCGATCGGTTCGTTCAGTCAATGTTCAGCAGGGGTTCAGTCGAGGTTCAGTGTGCCCTGCTTACTCTAGCTTCCAGACCTCAACAGCGCACTCGACTGGAGTAACCTCACCATGAAAACATTCAACACCCTGCTTGCCGCCGTAGCCGTCTGCGCCGCTGGCATGACCAGCGCCCAGGCGGCCGACGAAAACTTCGCCAGCCTCACCTACGGCCAGACCAGCGACAAGGTTCGCAAGTCAGGCCTGCTGCAGCGCAACACCGACCACCTCAACACCGACGGCGTGATCGCCAAGGACGGTACCTGGGGCGTGCGCCTGGGCCGTATCAATGACCAAGGTCGCTACTACATGACCTACGACAACGTCTCCGGTGACCACAGCGGCTTGAAACTTCGCCAGGAAAACCTGCTGGGCAGCTATGACCTGTTCCTGCCCGTAGGCGATACCACCAAGCTGTTCGGCGGCGGTACCCTGGGCATGACCAAGCTGTCCCAGGAATCGCCAGGCCTGAGCCGCGACACCGACTACGGTTACGCCTACGGCCTGCAGGCAGGCGTCATCCAGGACATTACCGACAAGGCCTCGGTCGAACTGGGCTACCGTTACCTGCGCACCAATGCCGCCACCGAAGTCAGCCCCCACGGCGCGCCGAAGGCCGGTACATTGCGCCTGAGCAGCAGCGCGCAGACCTATCTGGCGGCTTCCTACAAGTTCTGACCTGCCCGTCGCGTTATCCTGTAGCGACCCAGGTCTGGCAAGCCAGCTCCAACCAGTGCCATGCTGGGCCATCGGGCCGGTAGGCGCACGCGGTGGGGCTGGCTTGTCAGCATTGGGCACCGTACAGGCACATCCATCAAGGAGCTGCACATGAAACTGCTGGTGGTCGAGGACGAAGCCTTGCTTCGCCATCACCTCTATACCCGCCTGGGGGAAAGTGGCCACGTGGTCGAGGCGGTCGCCAATGCCGAGGAAGCGTTGTACCAGGCCGAGCAGTACCACTTCGACCTGGCAGTGGTCGACCTGGGGCTGCCGGGCATCAGTGGTCTGGAGCTGATCACGCGCCTGCGCAACCAGGCCAAGACCTTCCCCATCCTCATCCTCACTGCCCGCGGCAACTGGCAGGACAAGGTCGAAGGGCTGGCCGCTGGCGCCGACGACTACCTGGTCAAGCCGTTCCAGTTCGAAGAACTGGAGGCGCGCCTCAATGCGCTGCTGCGCCGCTCCAGCGGCTTTACCCAGTCAACCATCGCCGCCGGCCCGTTGGTCCTGGACCTCAATCGCAAGCAGGCCACGCTCGACGAGCAGCCACTGGGCCTGACCGCCTATGAATACCGCATCCTTGAGTACCTGATGCGTCATCACCAGCAGGTGGTGGCCAAGGATCGCCTGATGGAGCAGCTCTACCCTGGCGATGAAGAGCGTGATCCGAACGTCATCGAAGTGCTCATCGGGCGCTTGCGGCGCAAGCTCGAAGGCGAATGCGGCTTCAAGCCCATCGATACCGTGCGCGGGCTTGGCTACCTGTTCACCGAGCGCTGCCGATGATTCGATCCCTGCGCGTGCGCCTGATGCTGGCCGCTGCCGTGTTGGCGGTGCTGTTCATGCTGGCGCTGCTGCCAGCCTTGCAGAAAGCCTTCAGCCTTGCCTTGCAGGAATCGATCGAGCAACGCCTAGCCTCGGACGTGACTACACTGATCTCGGCGGCGCGTATCGAAAACGGGCAGCTGCAGATGCCGGCGCTGTTGCCTGACGAGCGCTTCAACCTGCCCTATACCGGCCTGCTGGGGTACATCTTCGACCGCAGTGGCCACCTGGTCTGGCAGTCCCGGGCCACGGCAGCGCAGAACATCAACTACCAGCCTCGCTACGATGGCCGCGGAAACGAGTTCGCCCGCATCCACCAGGCCAACGGTGAGGAATTCTTCGTCTATGACGTCGAGATAAAGCTGCTGGGCGGCAAGAGTGCTGCCTTCAGCATCGTGGCCCTGCAGCCAGTACGCGACTACCAGCGCACCCTCGACGGCCTGCGTGAAAAACTCTACCTGGGCTTCGGCGCTGCCTTGCTGGCACTGCTGGCGCTGCTCTGGGCAGGGTTGACCTGGGGGTTGCGCTCGCTGCGCCGGCTCAGCCGCGAGCTCGACGATCTGGAATCCGGCGCGCGGGACGGCCTGAGTACCCAGCACCCCCGCGAACTGCTGCGCCTGACCGGTTCGCTGAACCGCCTGCTGCAAAGCGAGCGCGAGCAACGCCAGCGTTACCGGGACTCGCTGGACGACCTGGCGCACAGCCTGAAGACGCCCTTGGCCGTGTTGCAGGGGGTGGGCGAAAGCCTGCAGCAGCACAACGGCGAGCGCGAGCAGGCCAGGGTCCTGCAGAGCCAGATCGAACGCATGAGCCAGCAGATCGACTATCAACTGCAACGCGCCAGCCTGCGCAAGAGCGGCCTGGTGCGCCATAGCGTGGTGCTACGCCCCTTGCTCGACAGCCTGTGCAGCACGCTGGCCAAGGTCTATCGCGACAAGCACGTGGAGGTGACCTTGCAGGTGCCAGACCAGGCACGGGTGCCCGTGGAGCAGGGCGCATTGCTCGAACTGCTGGGTAACCTTCTGGAAAACGCCTACCGCCTGAGCCTGGGCCAGATAAGGGTAAGCCTGTTCAGAGAAGCCGGACGGCTGACCCTGTGTATCGAAGATGACGGCCCAGGCGTGCCCGCCGATCAGCGCCAGCGCATTCTGGAGCGCGGCGAGCGGCTGGACAGCCAGCACCCGGGGCAAGGCATTGGCCTGGCTGTGGTGAAGGACATCATCGACAGCTACGATGCCGAACTGAGCCTCGATGACTCGACGCTTGGTGGCGCCGCCTTCCGTATCACCTTCAATCTGGAATGAGCCCAGGCGGTTTTCCGCCATCTGGGCCGCTCCAGTTCCGCCAGCGGGCGGAAACCCGCCACCCTTGCTCAGGTTTCGCCCCGCCGTTGGGCATGGAAAGCCAGCAATAGCCCAGCCTGCACCCGGTTTGGGCATTTTGGCATCACCCTTGCTATCGCTATTGGCAGAGGCCTCAACAGGCAGCTCTACCACAACGACAAATCCCTCCAAGTGCAGGAGGGTTAGCGATTCAGGTGCTGCACCCCTGGAACAGGGTGGCGCGGCACACTTGAGGAAAAACAGCCATGACGACACGTCAGCCGCTTTACAAATCCCTGTATGTCCAGGTGTTGGTTGCCATCACCATCGGTATTCTGCTCGGCCATTACTACCCGGAAACGGGTGTTGCCCTCAAACCCTTGGGTGATGGCTTCGTCAAACTGATCAAGATGGTCATCGCCCCGATCATCTTCTGCACCGTGGTCAGCGGTATCGCCGGCATGCAGAGCATGAAATCCGTCGGCAAGACGGGCGGCTATGCGTTGCTGTATTTCGAAATCGTCTCCACCATCGCGCTGATCATCGGCCTGGTGGTGGTCAACGTGGTCAAGCCCGGCGCGGGCATGCACATCGACGTCAGCACCCTCAATGCCAGCAGCGTGGCCGCCTATGCTGCCGCCGGCGCGCAGCAGACCACCGTAGGCTTCCTGCTCAACGTCATCCCCAATACCGTGGTCGGTGCCTTCGCCAACGGCGACATCCTGCAAGTACTGATGTTCTCGGTGCTGTTCGGCTTCGCCCTGCATCGCCTGGGCAGCTACGGCAAGCCGTTCCTGGACATGATCGATCGCTTCGCCCATGTCATGTTCAACATCATCAACATGATCATGAAGCTGGCCCCGATCGGTGCCTTCGGCGCCATGGCCTTCACCATCGGCCAGTACGGCGTGGGCTCGCTGGTGCAGCTCGGCTACCTGATGGCGTGCTTCTACATCACCTGCCTGCTGTTCGTGCTGGTGGTGCTCGGTGGCATCTGCCGCGCCCACGGTTTCAGCGTCCTGAAGCTGATCCGCTACATCCGTGAAGAACTGCTGATCGTGCTGGGCACCTCCTCGTCCGAGTCCGCGCTGCCGCGCATGCTGGCCAAGATGGAGCGCCTGGGTGCCAAGAAGTCCGTGGTAGGCCTGGTCATCCCGACCGGTTATTCGTTCAACCTGGACGGCACCTCGATCTACCTGACCATGGCTGCGGTGTTCATCGCCCAGGCCACCGACACCCCGATGGACATCACCCACCAGATCACCCTGCTGCTGGTGCTGCTGGTCGCTTCCAAAGGCGCCGCCGGTGTTACCGGTTCGGGCTTCATCGTACTGGCGGCCACGCTGTCGGCTGTTGGCCACTTGCCGGTTGCCGGCCTGGCCCTGATCCTGGGTATCGACCGCTTCATGTCCGAAGCACGTGCCTTGACCAACCTGGTGGGCAACGCCGTTGCCACCGTGGTCGTGGCCAAGTGGGTCAAGGAGATGGACAACGACACGCTGGCGTCGGAGTTGGCTTCCGGTGGCGGTCCGCTGATCGACACCCGTCCAACCGATGACCTGGGCGTTGCCGAAGGTCCTGCGCGTTGATCGCAACGTAACGGCACAAAAAAAGGCGACCCGACGGGTCGCCTTTTTCATGGGCGGCAGTTCGTGCCTGCGGCCGATGGCGGCAGCACAACCTCCAGGTGCGGCCCTATTGCACCTTCAAGCCAGCACCACCTCAAGCACGCAGATCACATCCGTCTGCGGGTAGTGCCACCTGACCTGCACATCCCAGAACTTCACCCCATACACCCGTTCGGCCACAGGCACCTGATAGGCCGGCCGTGGGTCTTGCGCCAGGCATTGCTCGATCAGTGCCACCAGGGGCTCGCCCAGCCGCAACGCATGCTCGCGGGCCTGGGGCAGGGCGCTGTTGGCCCACTGCACGGGAATGGCGACTGGCGCAGCGCTGGCCATGTGGTTATGGGCACCCTCGACACTGTCGGCATAGGGTACGTAAGGCTTGATGTCCAGCACCGGCGTGCCGTCAAGCAGGTCGATGCCTGACAGCAGCAAGCGGCCAGGTTCAACACCCTCCAGCCGCACCACCGACTGGCCGATGCCGTTGGGCCGGTGGGTGGCGCGGGTGGCGAACACGCCCATGCTCTTGTTGCCCCCCAGGCGCGGTGGGCGCACCTTGAGCCTGGGTTTTTCTTCCAGGGCCTGGTGGAACAGAAACAGCAGCCAGACGTGGCTGACCTGTTCCAGCCCTTCGACCGCCTCGGGTTGGTCGAAGGGGGGCAGCAGTTCCAGCACACCGCGTGCGGCCGGTGCCAGCTGCGGCTGGCGTGGAATGGCGAACTTCTCCATGAAGCAGGAGCGCACGATCCCCACCGGCGCCACCGTATGCTGCATGACCATTCAGCCGTGCACGCGCTGGGTCAGGCCCTTGAGGAAATTGCGCAGCAACTGGTCGCCGCACGGGCGGTAGTTGTCATGGCCGGCCTTGCGAAACAGTGCGCTGAGCTCAGGTTTGCTGACGGGGAAATCGACCGATTTCAAGATCGCGTGCAGGTCGTCTTCCTTCAGTTCGAAGGCCACGCGCAGCTTCTTCAGGATCTGGTTGTTGGTAACCGGCAGCTCGACAGGTTGTGCCGGACGGCTTTCGTCCTTGCCGCGACGGTAGATGACCAGGCCGTCAAGAAAGTGCGCCATGACCCGGTCCGGGCAGCGCACAAAGCCTGGCTCTTCTTCTTTCTTCACATAGGTCGCCAGGACGACAGGGTTCACGTCCAGGCCGGTCAAACCGATGATCTCGGCCATCTTGGCGTCATTGACTTTCAACATGTAGCGCAGGCTGCGCAGGACGTCATTGTGGTTCATTGCTGCAAAATCCTGTTCTTGTGCCGCACGTCATCGCGCGGCATCTCACTTAGAAACGTTCGGTGCCCGTCAGGTAGCGCCATTGGCCCAGCGCCAGCTTGCCCATCGAAACGCCACCCAGGCGTATGCGGCGCATGCCCAGCAACTCCAGGCGCAGATAGGCGCACAGTTCGGAAATCTGGCCGGGTTGCGGGTTCTTCAGCACCAGGCGCAAATGGGTTTCGTTCTGCCAGCTGGCCTTGGCCTTGGGCAACTCGCGGTCATTGCGGGTCACACCGCGGGCCAGACGCTCGAGCATCTGCGCACTGGCCTCACCGCGCACCTGGACGACGAATTCCTGTTCGAGCTTGCGCAGGTCGGCGTTGATCTTACGGGTAACCCGCCAGTCCTGGGTAAACACCTGCAAGCCGCTGGCACCCGGTTCCAGCGGTGCTATACAAGCCTGGCGGGTGAAATGCCCGTGCAAGGGGCGCACGCCTTCGCGATGGGCCTCGCTGAGGCTGGTCATGTTCATGCCAAGCCGGGCGGTTTCATTGTCCATGCCCGCGGCTTGGTGCAGCAGCAGCGTAACCGGCTCCAGGCTCTCGGCGCGCGCGCCGGGCAGCAGCTCCACATGCTGCTGCTCGACCTTGAACTGCGGCTGCTCGACCACCACGCCATCGACCGTCACCCAGCCTCCTTCGATATACAACTCAGCCTCGCGGCGGGAACAGCCAAGCTGCTCGACAAGGCGTTTGGACAGACGGACGGGTTCGGACATGACGACGATTCGCAAAGGCAATGAAAGGCTGCATTGTACCCTTCCCGCCGGGCGAGGGGCGGGAATCTGTGTCAATCAGGCCGTGCCGCGTCGGCGCATGTGCAGCAATGGATACGGCTGGCCCAGGCCGTCCTTGGGCGAACGGCCCACGATTTCGAAGCCCTGGTGCAGATAAAAGCCCAGCGCCTGGGTGTTCTGCTCGTTGACGTCGAGGGTCAGGGCGTCCAACGCCTGCACAGCATGCTGCAGCAGCTGTTTGCCGATACCCCGGCCATGCCATTGCGGGTCCACGAACAACATGTCGATGCGCCCGCCCGCCACGCCGACAAAACCCTGGATGCTGCGATCAGGCCCACGGGCACAGACCAGCATCACCGCGTCCAGGTAGCGCCGCAGTACCTTGTCGCGCAGCAGCACGATGTAGTATTCGGGCAGGAAAGCGTGCGTTGCACGTACCGCGTTTTCCCACACGCTGACCAGCTTGGGGTAGTCGCTGAGATGGGGCGTTTCCAGGGTCGAGAAGGTGCGCATCGGGTCCCTGCTCCAGTGGCCGTCAAACCAAGGATAGATGCTGGGGGAGGGCGCGACCCGGGGCGGGCCGCGCCACTGCGACAGGAGGCCGGCGTGGCGCCCTGTCAGATGGGCTCTGCCCACATGTCGTATTCGTCGGCGTCTACCACGCGGCAACGCACCTTGTCGCCAGGCTTGAAGCCATGGTTGCCATCGATGAAGACACTGCCGTCGATTTCTGGCGCGTCGAAGAAGCTGCGGCCCACCGAGCCTTGCTCTTCGACCTCATCGATGAGCACGTCGATTTCCTTGCCGATGCGCATCTGCAGGCGGGCGGCGCTGATGGCCTGCTGGTGGGCCATGAAGCGGTCCCAGCGATCCTGTTTGATGTCGTCCGGGACGTCGGCCAGGCCCAGGTCATTGGCCGGTGCACCTTCGACGGGCGAATACTGGAAGCAGCCCACGCGGTCGAGCTGGGCTTCGCTCAGCCAGTCCAGCAGGTACTGGAAGTCTTCCTCGGTTTCCCCTGGGAAGCCAACGATGAAGGTCGAACGAATGACCAGCTCCGGGCACTGCTCACGCCACTGCTTGATGCGGGCCAGGGTCCGGTCTTCGAAGGCCGGGCGCTTCATCGACTTGAGCACCTTGGGGCTGGCGTGCTGGAACGGAATGTCCAGGTACGGCAGGATCTTGCCGGCAGCCATCAACGGGATCACGTCGTCGACATTGGGGTACGGATACACATAGTGCAGGCGCACCCACGCACCCAGGCTGCTCAGGGCCTCGCACAACTCGAGCATGCGGGTCTTGACCGGGCGGCCGTTCCAGAAGTCGGTCTTGTACTTGACGTCTACGCCGTAGGCGCTGGTGTCCTGGGAAATCACCAGGATTTCCTTGACCCCGGCCTTGACCAGGCGCTCGGCCTCGCTCAGCACCTCGCCCACCGGGCGGCTGACCAGTTTGCCACGCATCGACGGGATGATGCAGAAGCTGCAGCTGTGGTTGCAGCCTTCGGAAATCTTCAGGTAGGCATAGTGGCGCGGCGTGAGCTTGACCCCTTGCGGCGGCACCAGGTCGATCAGCGGGTTATGGTCCTGACGCGGCGGCACCACTTCGTGCACGGCGTTGACCACCTGCTCGTACTGCTGCGGACCGGTCACCGAAAGCACGCTTGGGTGCACATCGCGAATGCTGCCTTCCTCGACACCCATACAGCCGGTGACGATCACCTTGCCGTTTTCCTTGATGGCTTCACCGATCACTTCGAGCGATTCGGCCTTGGCGCTGTCGATGAAACCGCAGGTGTTGACCACCACCACGTCGGCATCCTCGTACGTTGGCACGACTTCATAGCCTTCCATGCGCAACTGGGTCAGGATGCGCTCGGAATCGACCAGGGCTTTGGGGCAACCCAGGCTGACGAAACCGACCTTGGGGGTGGCGGGCGTGGTGGACATGACTAACCTCGGCATTGAATACAGGTCGCCCAGCGGTGATCGGGGGCGATCTTGACGGGCGCTTTTGGCGCCTCTGATCAAAAAGTGCGCAATTCTAGCGAGCGATGGGTCGATTGACCAGCACAAATACGACGAACGCTGCGCTATGCTTCGCGCCGTTACGCCAGGCCCGGATGGGCGACCTGGCATGCACGCTGACAACAGTGGCCGTGAGGGCCTTTTGCGGGAGTGGTCGATGGTTCAGGCAAGCAGTCACGCCGAGGGCGGGCACGCAGCAAAGCAGGGGGCGACCCGGTCGCTGGGCCTGCTGGTGGCGGCGGTCGGAGTGGTTTATGGCGATATCGGCACTAGTCCGCTGTATACCTTGAAAGAAGTGTTCACGGGCGGTTACGGGGTGCAGGTCAATCACGACGGTGTGCTGGGGATCCTGTCGTTGATCCTCTGGTCGCTGCTGTGGGTGGTGTCGTTCAAGTACGTGGTGTTCATCCTGCGTGCCGACAACCAGGGGGAGGGCGGCACCATGGCCCTGACCGCGCTGGCGCGGCGCGCCACGGCGGCGCATCCGCGCCTGCGGACCCTCATGGTCATCTGCGGCTTGATCGGTGCCTCGCTGTTCTATGGCGACAGCATGATCACCCCGGCCGTTTCGGTGCTCTCGGCCGTCGAGGGCCTGGGCCTGGCCTTCGATGGCATCGACCATTGGGTGGTCCCGGTGTCCCTGGTGGTGCTGGTGGCGCTGTTTCTGGTGCAGCGCCATGGCACTGAAAAGATCGGCAAGCTGTTCGGCCCGGTCATGGTCATCTGGTTCATGGTGCTGGCCGCGCTGGGGGTTCATGGCATCGCACAGACGCCTGAAGTGCTGCGCGCCTTCAATCCCGGTTGGGCAGTCAATTTCTTCATCGTCCACCCCGGCATGGGGGTGGCCATCCTCGGCGCGGTGGTGCTGGCGCTGACCGGTGCCGAAGCCCTATACGCCGACATGGGGCATTTTGGCCGCAAGCCGATCGCACGGGCCTGGTTCGCCCTGGTGCTGCCGGCACTGGTGCTCAACTACTTCGGCCAGGGCGCCATGCTGCTGCAAAACCCCGAGGCCGCGCGCAACCCGTTCTACCTGTTGGCCCCTAGCTGGGCCTTGCTGCCGCTGGTCGGCCTTGCCACGCTGGCCACCGTCATTGCGTCGCAGGCGGTGATCTCCGGCGCCTTCTCGCTCACCCGACAGGCTATCCAGCTGGGCTACATCCCGCGTATGCACATCCAGCACACCTCGAGTGACGAGCAAGGGCAAATCTACGTGGCGGCGGTCAACTGGACATTGATGGTGGGCGTGGTGCTGCTGGTGATCGGCTTCGAGTCCTCGGGCGCCCTGGCGGCAGCCTATGGCGTGGCCGTCACCGGGACCATGTTGATGACGACCATTCTGGTGGCGGCGGTGATGTTGTTGCTGTGGAAGTGGCCACCGGTCCTGGCCGTGCCGCTCCTGCTCGGCTTCTTGTTCGTCGATGGGCTGTTCTTTGCCGCCAACGTTCCGAAGATCGTCCAGGGTGGGGCCTTCCCTGTGCTGGCGGGCGGTGTTCTGTTCCTGCTGATGAGCACCTGGAAACGTGGCAAGCAAATTCTCGTCGAACGTATAGACGAAGGGGCGCTGCCACTGCCGCTGTTCATCAGCAGTATCCGCATCCAGCCGCCGCATCGGGTGGAGGGCACGGCAGTGTTTCTCACCGCGCGCTCGGATGCCGTGCCCCATGCATTGCTGCACAACATGCTGCACAACCAGGTGCTGCATAGCCAGGTCGTGTTGCTGACGGTGCTCAGCGAAGATCGACCCCGCGTGCCTGAGCAGGAGCGCTTCGAGGTCGAGGCCTATGGCGATGGCTTCTTCAGGGTGGTGCTGCATTTCGGCTTCATGGATGAGCCGGACGTGCCGGCGGCGCTGAAACTCTGCCACCTGGACGAGCTGGACTTCACGCCCATGCGCACCACCTACTTCCTGAGCCGCGAAACCGTGATCGCGTCCAGGCTTGAAGGCATGTCGCGCTGGCGAGGCAACCTGTTCGCGTTTTTGCTGAAGAATGCCAACGGCAATTTGAGGTTCTTCAACCTGCCACTCAACCGGGTGATCGAGTTGGGGACTCAGGTTGAGATCTGAAACAGGGTAGGGGAGCGGCTGAGGGGATTCCCCTAGGGCCTGGTGATGTTTGCGGCGACGCGAGGGTACTGGGGCTGCTGCGCAGCTCATCGCGGCCGGTCCGGCGCCCCGGCGAGGCCGCCCCTACACTGACCGCATAACGCCTGAGTCAGGAGCTTCACAGGGCTTTGTAGGAGCGGCCCTCGTGCCGCGATGGGCCGCAGCGCGGCCCCGGCAATATGCGCTGCGAAGCTGAAATCTTGGGGCTGCTGTGCAGCTTATCGCGGCATGAGGTCATGCAGGGCGCTGGGTAACCCCTGATCCGCGCTATCAGTGCCGAGCGCTCGACCTGGCCCTTGCAAACTGTACGTCCAATAGCCCTCAGTTCTGCTCAGCCACACTCGACTTGCCCTGACGCGTCTCGATCTCATCGATCAGCCGCTTGGCCAAGGCCGGGTAGTTTTCATCGAAGTGGTGCCCGCCCGGTAGTTTCAGGCGTTCGCCCACGGCGGTCTTGTCGGTGCAACCGCTTTCGTCGCTTTCCTCCACCCCGTACACACACACCACTTTCGCAGCCGGCAGCTTGGCCATCTCAGGCCCGGTGGGTGCCTCTTGACCTTCCTTGCCCAGCCAGCCTTCGACTTCGATCTCGAAGCTGCCGCTGCGGGCAAAGGCCAGCAACATGACAGCGTCCACCCGTTGCTGGTCTTCCGCCGGCAGGCGGTTGTAGATGGCAGGCAGTACGTCTGCACCGAACGAGTACCCCGTCAGCACGAAACGCTTGGTCCCCCACTTCTGCCGGTAGTGATGCATCAGTTCGGACAGGTCGGCAGCGCTCTGCTCCGGTGTCTTGTGCTGCCAGTAGTAGCGCAGGGTATCGATGCCCACCACCGGATAGCCCAGCTTGGCCATCTCGCCGGCCACGTCGCGGTCCAGGTCGCGCCAGCCACCATCGCCGGACAAGAACAACGTGACGGTATCGGTGGTTTGACCGGCAGGTACCTCGACCACGGGGATCGCCAATGCGTTGCCATCCTGGCCCACCAAGGCCTGGGTCAGCTGTGCCTTGAGCACCTGCGGCAGGTGGATGTCATAGTCGCTGATGCTGGTTTCGGCATTGCTCTGGTCGCGCACGAAGGCCGCACTGGCATCGTCCGGGTTATCGTTCCAGGCCACGCTCCAGTGGCCGTGGGGCGCGGTCTTGGGCAAGGGGGCCTGGCACCCTGGCTGCTCGACCGTAAAGCCCACGGAAATGGCCCGGGCCTTGTCGTCGTTCTGGCTGGCCAGCCAGCGCCAGGCTTGGGTGGCACCCGGGCCAATGCCGGCAACCAGGGTCGGTTTGCTCGGCAACTGGGCCAGGGCCGTGTCCATGGCTTGCTGCTGCTTGGTGCAATCACCGGCAGGCAGCACCACTTGCACCAATTGCGCCTCGGCCGCCTGGGCAAGGTCCAGCAGTTGCTTGTGGGTCAGGGCCTGGTCCTGCGGTACGCCGATCGCCACCCAGGCAGTAGGATGCACGCCTGGGGTGACGCGGGTGATGCTGGCATTGTTGATTTGAAGTTGCTCAAGCTGTGCATCAGGCGCCGGGCGCGTCCAGAACCAGAACGCCGTGGCGCCGGCCAGGGCGGCCAGCAGCAGGGTCAGCAACAGGTAAAGCCAAAAGCGTCGGGTCATCAGCGTTTCACCAATCCAGTCAAGCCACCGGCAATCAGGGCAGCAGTGTCGGCCAGAGCCACCAGCGGGTCGAGCCCGGCAGGCACGGCCATGTAGCGAGGTTCCCAGTCGGGCTGGAACTTGTCCTTGAACCGGCGCAGCCCCTGGAAGTTGTAGAGTTGCTCGCCACGGCGGAACACCATCGAGCCCAGGCGCTGGGTCAGGGGCGCACCGCGCCGTGGTTGTAGCCCCGAAAGCGGCACCATGCCCAGGCTGAAGCGGCCGTAGTCATGGCTTTTGTAGTGCAGGATCAAGCCGATCATCATGAACTCCATGGTCAGCTTGGGCGCCTGCGGGTGTGCGCGCATCAGGTCGAGGCTGGCTAACTCGTTGCTGTGGGTCTCGAGCAGGTTGGCAAAGGCCACAGGTTGGCCCTGGAAACGAATCAGGGCGATACGGAAATGTTGCAGATAATCCGGGCTGAAACGGCCCAGCGAAAAACCCTTTTCGCGAACGTTCTTGCCACTTAGCCATGCATCGGAAATTTCCTTGAGCTCAGCCAGCGGCGCATGGCCTGGCTCATGGATTTCCAGGCTCAGCCCGTCACGGCCGCCTCGATTCCACGTGTAGCGCAGGTCTTTCATCTCCTTGCCTTTGGCGTCGAGGTCGAAGCGGCGCAGGTCGACACGGGCTTCTTCGCCCAGCTTCAAGGCGGTCAGGCCGATATCCATGTAGAACGGCAGGTTCTCCGCACGCACCTGGTAAAACACCGGTCGGGCGTGGTGCAGGTCGCACAGGTCGCGGAACTGCCAGATCATCTCGGCACGCTCCTGGGCCGGCCCGATCGGATCGTAGAGCGCTACCAGGCTGCGACCACGGCGGGCATACATCAGGAACGCGTTGTCCCTGGGATGGAACAGCAGCGCCTTGTCGCCGGTCAGGGCCAGGCCGCCATCGGGCTGGTCGGATGCCTGCAGAATGCGATGGGCACGTTGCAATTCGGCTTCATCGGGCAGGTGGATCACCGGCGGTGCGGTGCGCAGCAGCCAGGTCAGCGCCAGCGCTGCGAGCAGCAAGGCACTGCCCATCGCCGCACGCAGCCCACGGGGGGCATCGGCGTCCAGGGTGAACTGCCACCACAGCTGGTGGCTGTAGGGCACATCCTGGTAGGCGAACAACAGCAGCCACACCGAGGCGCCCACCGCGCAGGCGCTGGCCACCAGGTACACCGGCGAAAACGGCAGCTCCATCAAACGGCTGGGCCGGTAGAACGAGCGGCGGAACAAGGCCAGGAGCGCGGCCGTGAAGGTCAGCAGGCAGGCTTCCTCCCAGTCGAACCCCTTGAGCAGCGAGAGCAATGCACCCACCAGCAACAGCACCGTGGTCAGCAGCCACGCGGCCGACAGGCGCCGACGCAGGCCTTGGGCCAGCAGCAGGCACAGTACGCCGATCAGGCTGGCGCCGAAGTGGGAGGCATCGATCAGCCGATGGGGAATCAGAAAGCCCATGTGCTCAAGGCGGGTATCGATCTCGGGCGTGGCGCCGGAAAACAGCAGTACCACCCCGGAGAGAAATACCATGATGGCCAGGATAGGCGCTGCCAGCCCGGAGGCAGCCTTCATGGCCTGCCGCGCGAACAGCAAGCGCCGGGCTTCGTTGGCCAGCAGCAGCACGCAGGCCAGCAGAAGCGGCAGCACCACATAGATGATGCGGTACAACAGCAACGCGGCCGCCAATGGCGCAGCGCCCAATTGATCGGCGAAGGCGGCCAGCAGGATGGCCTCGAACACACCAACGCCACCCGGTACATGGCTGAGCACGCCCGCGGCCAGCGCCAGGAGGTAGACCAGTACGAAGGCACCGAACGGGGGTGCTTCGGGCAGCAGCAGGTAGAGCACGGTAGCGGCGGCGGCGACGTCCAGTGCCGTGATCAGCAGCTGCAGGCCAGTAAGCCGGGCGCCGGGCAGTCGCAGCGTACGCCGACCCAGTTGCACCAGCAGGTTGTCAGGCACTGGCTGCTCGGCCAGCCGCTTGCGGTACAGGCCTACCGCCAACAGTGCGCAGGCGGCCAGGACGGCAACCGCGATGCCGGCCAGCAAGCCTTGCGGCAACCGCAGGGCAGCCGAAGCGGCGGGCAGATTGCTAAGGGTGGCCAATGCTGCGAGCGGCGGCAGTGCACAACCCAGTGAAAGGCTCGCGAAGACGGTCATGCGCGCTACCTCGCCCGCACCCACGCCTTGGCGTGCATACAGCCGGTAGCGCACCGAGCCGCCCGACAGCATGGACAGGCCGATGGCATTGCCGATGGCGAAGGCGCTGAAACCGCCCAGTATCAACGTTCGCGCAGGTAGCTTGACCCCAGCGTAGCGGCTGGCTGACCACTCGTAGCCCAGCAGAATCACGAATCCGATCACGGTCGCCAGCAGCGCGCCAAGCAGTGACTGCACCGGCACTTCGAGCATGGCATCGTGCAAGGCATAGATGTCCAGCTCGCTCAGCAGGTGGCGGCAGGCGATCAAGGCCATGGTGAACAGCACCAGCGTCACCGCCAGCCCGATCGGCTGACGATAGCGGCTTATCCGTTCAAGCAAGGGCAGGCGCTGCACGGCTCCGGGCAACGCTGTGGCCAGCGGCACCGTAGGTTCAGGGTTCTGAGCGGTCATGAATTACCCCGGGCGTCAGGCACGAGGTGAAGAAGAGGCGCGGCCAAGTGAAAGTCCCTTTGGAAAACGTATCCAATATTACTCCGGCCATGGGCGCATAACAGCCCGGCAGGGGTTAAAGATAGTTCATCCACGCAAGGGCAGCGCCAGCCGCTAATAGGGGGTGCGCCAAGGCATGCAGGCATCGCTTGCAAGTAAGGGAGGTAGAAACGAAAAACCCCGCGCGTATCGCTACGTGCGGGGTTTGTTCTGACGAATATGGTTGCGGGAGCCGGATTTGAACCGACGACCTTCGGGTTATGAGCCCGACGAGCTACCAGACTGCTCCATCCCGCGTCAGAGGTGCGCATTCTACAGCGAACGACTTTGATGTCAAGCGTTTAGGGAATCTTGTGGCCAGCGCTTGAACAGAACAGGGCGCATCTTGGTAACCCTGGTGCCGTGAAACAGGCAAAGAAAAAGGCCACTGCGTTAACAGTGGCCTTTTCTTGAACTTGGTTGCGGGAGCCGGATTTGAACCGACGACCTTCGGGTTATGAGCCCGACGAGCTACCAGACTGCTCCATCCCGCGTCTGTGGGGCGGATTCTACAGTCTTAGCAGGTGGTGTCAAGTGCTACTCATTGATTTAACGAGGTTTTTTCGAATTGCTTTGCACGCGCGCAAAGAAAAAGGCCACTGCGTTAACAGTGGCCTTTTCTCGAATCTGGTTGCGGGAGCCGGATTTGAACCGACGACCTTCGGGTTATGAGCCCGACGAGCTACCAGGCTGCTCCATCCCGCGCCTGTGAGATCGAATTCTACGGATTTGTTTCCCCGTGTCAAGCAAATAGTGTGAAAAGCCCTTTTTGTTCAGACCTTTAGCCTTGTAGCACGCGGGCTGGGGTAGCGCGCCTACGGTGAACGCCGGCGCTGTCTAACCTATGTCCATGCTGTTTGAACACCAAACCATGCGCTATTATCTGTATGAATTTACAGTGCCTATGGTCATCCATGTCCCTGCGCAAGATCATTCACGTCGACTGCGACTGCTTTTATGCTGCCATCGAAATGCGCGACGACCCTCGTCTTGCAGGTCGCCCCATGGCAGTGGGCGGGTCGGCCGAAAGGCGTGGGGTCATCGCCACATGCAATTATGAAGCGCGTGCCTACGGGGTGCGTTCCGCGATGTCGTCCCGTCACGCCCTCAAGTTGTGCCCGGACTTGTTGATCGTTAAGCCGCGCTTCGAGGCTTACCGTGAGGCTTCTCGAGAGATCCATGCCATCTTTCGTGACTACACCGACCTGATCGAGCCGCTGTCCTTGGACGAGGCCTACCTGGATGTCAGCGAAAGCCAATGGTATGCCGGCAGCGCTACACGCATCGCCGAGGACATCCGTCGGCGCGTGGCCCGTACCCTGCATATCACCGTCTCGGCCGGGGTGGCGCCTAACAAGTTTCTTGCCAAGATCGCCAGCGACTGGCGAAAGCCCAATGGCCTGTTCGTGATCAGGCCTGATGAAATAGAAGCGTTCGTGGCGACGCTGCCGGTCACCCGTCTGCACGGTGTGGGCAAGGTCACAGCAGATAAGCTGACCCGCCTGGGGATCGAGACCTGCTCGCAGTTGCGTGAATGGTCTCGCCTGGCGCTGGTGCGAGAGTTC
The DNA here is from genome assembly GCF_043104125.1 of Pseudomonas sp. xss_4. Classification (NCBI taxonomy): domain Bacteria; kingdom Pseudomonadati; phylum Pseudomonadota; class Gammaproteobacteria; order Pseudomonadales; family Pseudomonadaceae; genus Pseudomonas; species Pseudomonas sp. xss_4. The sequence continues at coordinate 3,295 of NZ_JBICKJ010000011.1, read as the reverse complement.
GGCACCTTTGGCGAGCGGTTGTGGGGACTGGCGCGTGGTATCGATGATCGCGTGGTTCAAAACGACAGCCGGCGGCAGTCGGTCAGCGTCGAGAATACCTACGACACCGACCTGCCGGATTTGCCCAGTTGCCTGGCACGGTTGCCGGAATTGCTGCAGAGCCTGAACGAGCGCATCGAGCGGATGGACAGCACCTACCGGCCGGAAAAGCCTTTCGTCAAGGTCAAGTTCCATGACTTTACCCAGACCACCCTTGAGCAAGCAGGCGCCGGCAGGGACTTGGACAGTTACCGGCAGCTGGTGGCGCAAGCGTTCGCGCGCGGTGGTAAACCTGTGCGATTGCTAGGTGTAGGGGTGAGATTGCGGGACTTGCGCGGTGCGCATGAACAGCTGGAGCTTTTCCCGCCGCTATAGCTCGCAAGAAAAGTGCTCAGTTGCCCGCGTTGAGACCCTCACGGGTCCAGCGCGGGTCAGCCACAGGCGGGCGTCAATGCCCTGGATCAGCCACCAGTCGGCCAGTGGCCTTGGTCAGGGACTGCAAGAACTCCTGTTGCAACTCGGGATCGTTGCGCGTCAGCTCGATCAGGCTCTGCTCCAACTCACTGGCTTCCTCCTCGAGGCCCAGCTCGGACAGCCGCTTGACTCGGTGCACCCACTGGCTCACCTCATCATCTTCGAGGTCGTCGAAAATCAGCTCGTGAGCTTCGCGCAACTTGTTGCGCAGCGTGGCGCTGATCAACAAACTGGCGTCACCGCGCACGGCGTTGTCCTCATCGACCACTTGCAGATGCAAGGTGCCGACATGGTTGAGGTTCTGCTCCGAGAAGGGGCTGTCGAGCAGGTTCAGGCGCAGGATGCCCGCACGGTCGGTGGTCAGCTCATAAGTGTTCTTGCCGGCCTTGACCTCCACCAGGCGCTCGCTCCACGGCATGCTCGTGGCCTCTTCGCGCTTGGCTTTCTGCACTTCGCTGATACCTGCCAGGTTCTGCTGGGCGCGGCCGTTGGAAGGCACGTTCATGAACGGATTAAGGCCGTCCACGCCATAACTGAGCCAATCGTGGGTAATGCTCTGGGGCAGGTTGCCCAAGGCGAAGACGTTGACCACGTTGGCACCCACGCCTGCTACAACCGCCACGGCACCCAGCGGAATCTCATAGATTTCCCGCCAGGGTTGGTAAGGCGTGTAGCGGTCGTAGTGGCGCGTCACCTCGAACTCGGTGACCTCGAAACGCTTCTGCTCATGTACGCGTACACGTCGTTGCGGCAGCTCCATCACCTTCGGCTCGCCAACGTCGATCTGCAGGGTGTGTTCGAGCAGTTTGCGCTCGACGCGCTCCTCGTGGTCGCTGCGCTGGGGCATCTGGTTGGCGCAGCCGCTGACGAGCAGGGCGCCGCACAGTGCGGCGCCCTTGAGCTTATAGGTACTTCGCTTGGACATGATCACTCGTGCATTGATTATCAGCGGCGAACGCGGGCCTGCAGGAAGGTCAGCACTTCTTCGAGTGGCAACACCTGGGCATCCTGCTCGGTACGGTGTTTGTATTCCAGGTTGCCATCGGCCAGGCTGCGATCACTGACGACGATGCGATGCGGAATGCCGATCAGCTCCATGTCGGCAAACTTGATGCCGGGGCTGGTCTTCTTGTCGCGGTCGTCGAGCAGTACTTCGTAACCTGCCGCCGTCAGCTCGGCATACAGCTTGTCGGTCGCTTCGCGAACCACGTCGGTTTCATAGCGCAGGGGTACCAGGGCAATCTGGAAGGGCGCCAGGGCGTCGTTCCAGATGATGCCTTTCTCATCGTGGTTCTGCTCGATAGCAGCCGCTACCACGCGGGATACGCCGATGCCATAGCAGCCCATGGACAGCATGACCGGCTTGCCGTTTTCGCCCAGAACCTGGCACTTGAGGGCTTCGCTGTACTTGGTACCCAGCTGGAAGATGTGACCCACCTCGATGCCACGCTTGATGACCAGGGTACCCTGGCCATCCGGGCTCGGGTCGCCTTCGACCACGTTGCGCAGGTCGGCCACCTGGGGCACTGGCAAGTCACGCTCCCAGTTGACCCCGAAATAGTGCTTGTCGTCGATATTGGCACCGATACCGAAGTCGCTCATCAGGGCGACCGAACGGTCGATCACGCACTCGAGCGGCAGGTTCAGCGGGCCCAGCGAGCCTGCCCCAGCACCGATGGCCTCGCGCAGTTCGGCATCGGTGGCCATGACCAGGGGGTCCGCCACCTGTTCCAGCTTGGCGGCCTTGATTTCGTTGAGCTCGTGATCGCCGCGCACGATCAGGGCGACCAGCTTGCCTTCCTCGGCGCCGCGTACAATCAAGGTCTTGACGGTCTTTTCGATCGGCAGACCGAATTTTTCGACCAGCTGGGCGATGGTCTTGGCATCGGGCGTATCGACCAGGCGCAGCTCTTCGGTTGGGGCAGGGCGCACGGTCTCGCGCGGCACGGCCTCGGCCTTTTCGATGTTGGCAGCATAGTCGGAGCTATCGCTGAAGATCACATCGTCCTCACCGGACTGCGCCAGGACGTGGAATTCATGGGAGTAGCTGCCACCAATGGAACCGGTGTCGGCCTGCACCGGACGGAAATCCAGCCCTAAGCGGGTGAACACATTGGTGTACGCCTGGTGCATGCGGTCATAGGTTTCCTGAAGGGAAGCCTGGTCGGCATGGAAGGAGTAGGCGTCTTTCATGATGAACTCGCGACCACGCATCAGGCCGAAGCGCGGGCGGATTTCATCGCGGAATTTGGTTTGGATCTGGTACATGTTCAACGGCAGCTGCTTGTAGCTCGACAGCTCGTTGCGCGCCAGGTCGGTGATGACCTCTTCGTGGGTTGGGCCCACGCAGAAATCGCGCTGATGCCGGTCCTTGACCCGCAGCAGCTCGGGGCCGTACTGCTCCCAGCGGCCGGACTCCTGCCACAGTTCGGCAGGCTGGATGCTGGGCATGAGCACTTCAAGGGCGCCGGCGGCGTTCATTTCCTCGCGCACCACGTTTTCGACCTTGCGCATTACCCGCAGGCCCATCGGCAGCCAGGTGTATAGGCCCGAAGCCAGTTTGCGGATCATGCCGGCACGCAGCATGAGCTGATGGCTGATGACCACTGCGTCGGCAGGGGTTTCTTTTTGGGTGGCGAGCAAATATTGACTGGTGCGCATGGTTAGCCGTGTCGATTGCCTAAGACGTTGAAATAGCCCCGCATTGTACGGGGGTGAAGCCAAGGCGTACAGGATGCCCCAGGGCGTCCTGCTTGTCAGCCAAGAAAAAGCCCGGCACGGT
>NZ_JBICKJ010000010.1:0-632 GCF_043104125.1 Pseudomonas sp. xss_4 | reverse complement strand
ATGCTCTGTTCAAGCCCTGCTTCTTTCAACCGCTTGCAGTAGTCAGGGTATCGATAATGCCAGCCTTGATCTGAGTGCAAGAGCGGCCGGCTGTTAGCTGGTAGCCTATTGATTGCTGTCTCCAACATTTCGCCTACCAAGGTAAATCGGGGTCGGGAGTCGGTACGATAGGCAACGATCTCGCCGTTATAAAGATCCATGATCGGAGAAAGGTATAGCTTCTCACCTGCCACTTTGAACTCGGTAACATCCGTTACCCACTTTTGATTTGGCTGGTCTGCGCGGAAGTCGCGCTTAAGGATGTTGGGGGCGGCTTCGCCCATTAGCCCCCGATAAGATTTGTACTTCTTGGGGCGCACTGTACATTTCAGGTCCAGTTCGGCCATCAGACGGCGTACCTTCTTACTGTTAACCGATTGCCCTTCGCTACGCAGCGTAGAGGTGACTCGCCGATACCCGTAGCGGCCGCGGTGCCGGTGGCTGATGTCTTGTATCAACGTTTTGAGCGAGGCACACCGATCCCCAGCCTCGAGCACGCCGAGCTGGTAATAATAAGTGCTGCGCGACAAATGAGCTGCTTTGAGCAGCCAGGCAAGCGGGTAAAGCTTACGTAGCGCCGCGACTAGCCGGGT